>CAZSKA010000008.1:0-34583 GCA_964607315.1 uncultured Saprospiraceae bacterium
TGAAAGATTAAGTAAAAAGAAATGCGACATTATGGAGTTAAATTGGTATAAAAAGAAAAAAAGCACATAAATCTTGCGGATTTATGTGCTTTTCATTTATATGTATTTATTATTTCTTTAGATTTCGATTCAGATCGAAATTAAAGCCTAAAGCCCAGTAAGCATATACAAATGGATTGAAATCTCTTCTATTCAAGACATAGTCATAGACGAAAGAAACATCTATACTGAAGTTTTTCCAGACTCTATAGTTAGCGCCAGCACCCCATCCTAAATGATGTGTATTTTCTACCAAAAATGGATCACGAAATCTTTCACAAGCGCAGTAATTACCAGTATTTATATTTAGTTGACCGAACAGTCGAAATCTATCTTTATCAATAACATCATATTGTGTAAAAAGTCCAAACATATAGGTATCAAATGAATCGGGATTGACATTCACAGTAGATCCTCGTAATTGTATAAATCTATATTCTGCCCCTAAATGAATCCGCTTAGTCAAACTAATAGAAGCATTTGAAATCCATGCAAATTCTGAATGTACAAGATCTGGATTTACATTTCCAGTATTTACCTGTAAACCTACTCCTGTGCCTATAATAATATGGTCTGCAAACTCACCTTTTTTGTCTTGAGCTTGTGTATTAATTGACAAAAAAACGAAAATAAGAATAGTTAATAAAAGATGTTTCATAATGTAAAATTCAGGTGTTTGAAAAAATACTTAAGTAAAAAATCAAATAGTTACTTTTATAAAAAATAGTTACACAAGATTATTATAATTAGGTAATTACAAAATATACTTTAAATACCACAGCTCGCATTCCTGAAAAGACCTACATTTAAAATCATATGACTCCTAAAATCTCATTCAACGAACTATTTCGTCTCTTACTTTTTGATAATCCTTCTTGTTGAAATTCCTTCTTCCGTTCTCATCTGCAGGATATACATCCCACTCGCTAATCCTTCATTCAAGTTTATAGACCAGTGATATTTACCTTCTTGTACTTGTCCTCCTACTTGTAAACTTTGAACTCTTCTTCCATTCATATCAATCAATTCAAAACTCACTTCACTTGCTTTATCAAATTCTGCAACAACTGAAACTCCTCCGCTTGTGACTGTAGGATATACCATCCATTCTGCCGAATAAGCTTGCTCAAACACGCCTGTAATAGCACCGAATACCGCTATTAATGTATCTGAATGCTCGAAATAAATCTCTGCTTCTGTCAAGGTAGAATCAGGACTCACCACACTACCATTCGTTGTTTTCCAGAACAAGAACTCTTGGTTTTCATCATTCACCTTTGCCTCTATTAGATTTGGCATCAAACCAAAATAATCTCCAGTCCATGGAAATGTCTCTATGTCCAATGTATTAAACTCTATTTCTCCAGCTCCTGCAGGTTCAACATTTAAAGTAACTTCATAAGGTCCATCTAAATTAAAACAGTTAAGCATTCCTTGATGCAGATAGTTACATCTATCATCTATAAACTCTTTCATCTGGTCTACATTCGCTTGCCAGTCTTCCATACTTCCTCCCCATCTCGCTATCTGTCTTGGCATTTCAGGCTCTATAATGGCAATCATACTATCAAATGTAGCATGCATATTTTCACATGAAAAAACAGTATTAATTAGATCTGCTTGTCTCGAATAATAATGCTGTCTGAATCGATCATTTTCATCAATCAATTTCAAGAAAATTTTCTCATGGTGTCCAAACCCATTTCCATTAAAGAACTCATCCATAAAATCTCCTATTTCTTCTATATCACAGGGGTCAGCGTCTGGATCTGTATTAGGAACACCTGAATAATTAATGTAATAGTCAAATGTTGCATCATTATCCCATAATATATATCCCCATTTTTTATGATCTCCTTCTGGATCTAGTCCTCGCCACCAACCTGTATTATAGTTAAGCCAATCTGATGCTACTGTATTCAGATTAATGATCATATAGTCCATTAATGATTGAACTTGCATTTTAGAACGAACTGTATCATAATTTGATTCGATAGACATATCTTCTTCTAAGATAAAATCTCTTAATTCTTCCCAATCATCAAATGCATTTTGCCCACCATATTCTGCCCATGTTCCTCCCCACGTTGCTAGATAATGTAGATTAAACTTATCTTGATCGTAATACTCTTTTGTATAATCATGATCGACGGGTCTTTCTCTTAATCCATATAATCCCCAGTATTCACCATCAAGAAATAAAACTACACGTTCTACAGCTCTTACATCAAGTTTCATACCTCCAGTTTGAGCTAATGTATGAACATATTCATCTCTAATATGGCAAGAGCCTTCATGATTACTGTCTCCATTAGCTGGATAATTATCATCACCAGAAGCTCTAAACATTAGACGTTGATGATTGTCTCTTTCTGAGTATGAAAATAAAGGTGCGTTTATGTCTTTACTATATCCCATTTCATCTCTCGTAATCCAGTCTAAACTTCTGTGCGGTAATATCCAAGAATCTTGACCGTGTCTGTTTAATTCTCCATAAGAGCCATCTACGAATTCTCCATCTACAAAATATTCTAAAGTACCATGCGGCCTTAATACGCCGTTACCATTTGCTAATTCTTGAATATCATCACAAGCGACAGAAAATACCGGTACAGAGAAAGATTCATTTAAAAAATAGGTATTAAATGAGATTTTTCCTGGAAGCATTTTTGGGTTATCAGAAAATGCCTTTGCCTTAACAACTGTAGTCTTTTCTATAAGTATAGAATCGCCTGTAAACAAAAGGTCATCTTGTTTAGGTTCGGAACCATCTAAGGTATAGCGAATTTCTACATCATCTTGATCGGTGTTAAAGAATACTTTAAAGCTTTCATCATAAAATCCGGCTTGTACATTTGTGTTAACAGCGGAAGTATAACCATCATATTTTACTGCAATATTATTACTTGCTCCTGGAGAAGGATCAACAGAAACTTTCCAATTATCCGATGCATCAACCTGCCTTGATCTGGAATGTCCTAATAAAGTAAGTTCTAAAGGTATTGTATTTATTATTTCAGCCTGTGGTGTTGCAAGTGATAAAACCTCATTATCCTTAGTTTGTGTCAATTTGAAATTCGTATGAATACCGTCATCACCAATGAAACCTCTACCTGAGCACCAAAGAACTACATATCCATTTCCAGGAATAAAAACATCTTGTTCTATTTTCCATTTTCCAGGGTTATCTTGTTTGTCAGATATAAACCATCCATTTAGATTTACTGATTGATCACTTGTATTATGTAATTCTATCCAATCTTCAAATTTCCCAAAATCATCTGCGAAATCATTTAGATTAGAAGCAGAATATTCATTTATTACAACTTGGCTATGTAAAATAGCTAATGGGGCTAAAAATAGGATTAAAAGTGAAAGGTAATGTTTAATCATAATATTGGTTTTACGTTGAAACTTCTCAAGCATTAGCGGATTTATGAGTATTCTAATATTTTGATTTAGAATACATATAAATATACAAAATATAAAAATTCAAAAACCAATTTTCAGAAATAAGATGGGAGGAATGCAAATAAAAAAAGGTCATCTCTGTTGGAGACGACCTTTTATTCGTATTACAAAAAATGTAATTATTTCTGTTGGGCAGGTTTTGCTGAGTAATTAACCTTTAATTGGCCAGATTTTCTCAATTCTGTTTTAACATCAGTTACGATACCCATTGTTGTTTCACCATCGATTTTTAATGAAGTGATTACTGCTGGTCTTACTTTTTCATCAAGTCCCAACTTAAATTCTTCAATAAATTTCGGAATCTCGTCTATTTCAGCAAACTTATCTCCTAATTGAATTCTAGGAGAAGTACCGTACTTAGCTTGATATTTTTTCACTGGTTTACCAACAAATATAAAGTTGACAAGTGATTTTTTCTCAAGTTTAGTAAGCTCAGTTGCTTGTGGAGTATTTACTGTAAGCTTTAGTTCTGAATCTCTCAATTTAGTAACAACCATAAAGAAGAACAAAAGCATGAAAATGATATCAGGTAGTGAAGCCGTAGAAATCGCTGGACTTGTTTTACCTCTTTTTTTCTTAAACATTGACATATTGTACTTCTATTTTATTGGTTTGCTAAATCAGTAGGTTCAGCTTCAGAAATAACGAGAGGAATCTCCGCTCTAATTTCTTTTTGCAATTCCTTACTTATGTATTCAAATCCCTTTCCATGAAGTATTCTAGATCTTTCATCTCTTAGTTCATTATAAGCAGCTTTTAGCTCGTTATAAACTTCAATGTAAGTTCCAAAACTTGTACCTCTATCATTCTTCAATGAAATAATAGCCTTTGTAGGAGCTTCCGCCATACTAGGGTCATTATTAGGGTTCATGATAAAATTCTTAGCATCTTCTCTTAATTTCTCAATATCAAGAGGTTGCTTTCTAACTAGCAATTGATTATTAGAATTCACAAGAACAGAGAATACATTTCTCTCATTCAACTTCATTTCTGGAGGTGGTTCATCTGACCAAGGTGGTAATTTTACAAGTACCCCTTTATCCTCTGAAATGGTAGTAGTTACCAAGAAGAAGATTAGTAGTAAGAAGGCAATATCTGCCATCGAACCGGCATTAATTTCCGGTGCTGATCTTGTTTTCCTTGCCATACTACTTAATTAATTAGTCCTTTCAATTCTCCTAAAATCATAACAACTACAGCTATTCCAGCTAAAACTAGTGTTCCCATAATAGAAGCATTAATGAATTTACTTATACTGCCTGAAATATTCTCTTCTTCCATTATGTTTCTAACAGCAACAGTATTTGAATCACTTATTCCATAATAAAGAATCAGTCCTAGGATAGCTAATATTCCAAATCCTATTATAAATTTAATAGCACTTTTTGGATTAACTAAAAGACCATAAGCTCCCGCTATCACCATAAATATTAGTGCAGCAACAGTCAAAGCGACTCCTATAGCAGCAGATGTAGAAAAATTCTGAACACCATACAAAGTTTCAAAATCGTCAGAACTAATTCCATCTGCTCCTTGTATATTCAATACAAGTATTGCTACTGAAATTAAAAAACCAACTACAAATGCAATAGTAGAACCTTTACGTAATAAAAAATTATACATATATATATTGGTTTTTAGTTATTTAAATACTCTATTTCTTCTTAATACATCGATAATAGCTAAAGATGATTCTTCCATTCTATTAGTTATAGAATCAATTTTTGCAACTATATAATTATAAAAGATTTGAAGGATAATAGCCACAATAAGTCCGAATACCGTTGTTAATAAGGCTACTTTAATACCACCCGCAACAACTGAAGGTGATAAATCACCAGCTGCTTGGATATCATTGAAGGCACCAATCATACCTATTACTGTACCCATGAATCCTAACATCGGTGCAATTGCAATAAATAGTGAAATCCAAACTAGACCTTTTTCTAAAAGTCCCATTTGAACAGAACCGTTTGAAATGATTGCTTTTTCTACTGCAGCAGGACCATCTCCAATGTTCTTAAGACCGTTATGGATAACGCTTGCAGTTGGACCAGGAGTGGATTTTGCTACTTCTATAGCACCCGTTACATCTCCATCTGCTAAATGATCATCAATTTTACTTAATAACTTGTCTGTATTAGTTGTTGCAATACTTAAAGTTATGATACGCTCTATACATAAAGCTAACCCTAATATTAAACAAATTAGAACAAGTGTCATGAACATCCATCCACCATCGATAAAGTTCTTTTTCAAAACTTGTAACACACCTTCATTGGCCGCAGCCTCTTGTGCAAACATTGTTGTTGCCCCTCCTAAAGAAACAACCATAAAAGCTACGAAACGTAGGAAATTTTTACTCATCATATTGAGATTTTGTTGGTTTACTAAATTGTAAAGAAAGATTAGACGCTAAAATTATGAAAATATACAGAAGTTCAAAGTTATACAGGATAAAATTTTAAATTCTCGTTTGAAATAATTTATACGCTATTATACACATTTCTCACCTTTCTCATTTCTTAATTCGATTACTTTTAATCGTATTATTTCACTATAAATGACTTTAATCAGTTGAAAATCATTTCTGTCTTTATTAAAAATTTATTTAATATAAATCGCAGAATTTATATTTCCACGAACAAATAAAGTAAATATTTTATAAATCACCGTATTATAATTTATTTTCATCTACGTAAAAAAGATGCATTGTAAATTCGTTTTGGTGCTTCAATTTTATTTTCTTCCAAAATCAGCTGGAATTTCTCCCCATTCTTTTGTTGGCCATTTTAAAATAACATTACTAAATGAATTTTCTTTTAACCATTTTTCTCCTCTTTGGATCAGGTCAAATAAATTTTCATTCTTTTTAGAACGACTTAATTTTGTATTACATTTCTTTTTTTGAACCCATCCTATTGCAATTCTTGAATCACTGTATATAGGAATATTTGGTTGTTTTAGTTGCTTTAGATATGCCAAACCATGAACTAGCGCTAAAAATTCACCTACATTATTCGTCCCTTGCTCAAATGGGCCCATATGAAAAAGTTGCTTACCATCACTTGTCCTTACACCTTGATATTCCATAAGTCCCGGATTACCGCTACATGCCGCATCAACGGATAATGATGGATTTATCACTTTCCCCTTTGACCTAGTAGAAGTAGTGGGATTCGATTTTGCATAAATACTTGGCGAAGAACGAAAAGCTTTTTGGGCCTCAGCCACAGAAGAAAAACTTTTATAACGCGCATTGGGGAAACCCATAATTTGGGCTTTAGCCTCTATCCATGTATCATAAATCCCTGGATTAGCACCTACCCATACTACATACCATTTCTTTTTTCCTGCCATAAGACAAATGTAAATATTTTACAGGCAATATATTTATATACCTTTGCCCTATGATAGAATTTGTAGATACACATGCACACATTTATCTTAAGGATTTTTCTGATACAATTGACGAAATACTTAAGCAGTCAATGCAACAAGGAGTTACTAAAGTTTTGATGCCAAATATCGATCAATCATCTATAGATGACATGCATAACTTAGAGGAAAAATACCCAGATCAATCCTTTTCTATGATGGGCTTACACCCTTGTTATGTTAAGGATGACTATAAAGCACAACTGGATCTGATAGAAAAATGGTTTTCAAAAAGATCTTACAAAGGTGTTGGTGAAATTGGTATTGATATGTATTGGGATAAGTCAACCAAGGATCAACAGATTGATGCTTTTCGTAGACAATGTATGCTTGCAAGAGAATTAAAATTACCCGTTTCTATTCATTCAAGAGATGCGCTTGACCTAACAATCCCCATAATCGAAGAATTACAAAACGGTGATTTATCTGGTGTATTTCATTGCTTTAATGGTAATGTAGAGGATGGTAAAAGAATTATAGATGCCGGTTTCTACATGGGAATAGGAGGTGTAGTAACTTTTAAGAAAGCTGGTGTTGACCACACAGTTAAGCAATTGCCCATAAAGTCGATGGTTCTGGAAACAGATGCTCCTTATCTTGCGCCAACACCCTATAGAGGAAAGCAAAACAAACCGAGCTATATCCCTTTAATCGCTGAGAAAATAGCAGAAGTTCATGAGCTCAGCTTAAGCGAAGTTGCTAGCGTTACAACTGAAAATGCTTATCGGATTTTTTCTTTATAATTTTTTGGGCTCGAGCCCAAAGAAAAAGGAAAGGAAGATATAGGTTAAAAAACAGCGGAGAGTACAAGAATTTCAACTATATCCCATTAATAGCTGAGAAAATAGCAGAAGTTCATGAAATCATCTTAAGTAAAATTGCTAGCGTTACAACTAAAAATGCTTATTGGATATTTTCTTAATATTTTTTTGGGCTCGAGCCCAAAGAAAAAGAAAAGGAAGATATAGGTTAAAAAACAGCGGAGAGTGAGGGATTCGAACCCTCGATACGCTTTTGACGTATACACACTTTCCAGGCGTGCGCCTTCGACCACTCGGCCAACTCTCCGTGAGCCCACAAAAGTAGGTTTTTATTACATTACCGATGTAGGTTTAACGGCGTATTTTTTTGAATTTCAATTTATAGTCAGCCGAAACATTTCCTTTTTTGATTGCATCTAATTTACGTTGAATCATTCGCTTTTTAAGCGGCTTCAGTTTCTCTGTAAATAATATGCCTTCTATATGATCGTATTCATGCTGTATTACTCTGGCATTGGTGCCTTCGTATTCTTCAGTGTATTCTTTAAAATTTTCATCTTGATATCGGATTTTGATTTTTGATTGTCTAGACACATCACCTCTAAGATGCGGAATAGAAAGACATCCTTCTTCATAATCCCACTCTTCACCTTCTTCTTCTAAGATTTCTGCATTAATGAATGCCTTTTTTATGCCTTTATCTTCATCGCCTTCCGGCATAACTTGGATAGTGTCAACCAGAAAAAGACGTATAGAACGCCCAATTTGTGGAGCAGCCAAGCCAACACCATGTGCATTATACATCGTTTCCCACATATCTTTAAGAAGCGTTTCTAAACCTTCGTAATCTTTTGTAATCTCCTCCCCTACTTTAGAAAGAACGGGTTGCCCATAGGCGTAAACTGGTAATATCATATTAATAATTCAAGTATCTCCTCAAAATCACAACGGCGCTCATTTTGTCAATTTCGCCTTTGTTTTTTCTTTTCTTATTTTTTTTGGTGGCTTCCGCCAAAAGGTTTTTCGCATCCACCGAACTATAACTTTCATCTGTTTTGATGATTTTGATAGTAGGATGTTGCTTGGTAAAAATTTCTAAAAATGAATCAATTTCATTGCAAAGATACGTCTTCGTACCATCATGGTGTACAGGATAACCAATAAGTAATTCCTCTACTTTTTCGTTTAAGATATATTTGTTGAGATAATCCTGCAAAAAAGGGGTTTCTATATGGTCTAATGGACTTGCAATTATTCTAAGAATATCGGTAACTGCCAATCCACAACGTTTTTTACCATAATCTATACAAAGTATTCTACTCAATTCTAATTTTTAGATTCCTTGCAAAAGTCTTAAATTTGGTAATACTATCCAAGGTTAACACAAAAAGACACATATATGACTGAAAAATTAGAATTGACATCACTTAGTTCCCCAATGTGGAAAGTGTTTGTATTAAGGTCGACGGTTATCTTACCAGCTTTTTACCTTTTTTTTTATCAGAAAAGTTGATTCGTTTTGATTTCCCAATGCTTCAAACATTCATTGTAGGGCTCATTATTCTCTTTCCCTTGTTGATTTACATTATTAAAAAAGAACTCACAAATGTTGAAAGAGATTTACCTAGTGCTTGGAATCAGAATGTTGTTATAGATTTTGAGACTAGAAGAATAGAAATAGATGAAAATAAGTTTACTTTTAAAGATTTAAATGGAATCTTATCCCAAGAATATGAAACTTTTCTTTTTCCTACCTATTATAAAATTTGGTTAGAATTTGAAGATAGTAGAAGGGTGAAATTCTTAGCTTTAAAAGACGCACAACAGTACACGATCTTACTGAAACAATTTCATGATGCAGGAATTCCAGTAAACTAAGAATTAAAGTGAATAAATAGGTTTGTGTATGACTATAAAATTTGAAAAGCTAGAAAAAAAATCAGTTAGTTCTCCTATGTGGACAGTCTTTGCAAGTAAGTTTTTGTTCAGTTTAATTGGGATTGCATTAGTCTTCTTTTATTTTGCTCCTCTTCTTGCCTCATTATTATACAGTTTATCAATTCCTATTCCTGTCTCCTATTATATAATCTGTATTAGCATTTCCATGTATGCACTTTTTAAATTTATAAAAACCATCAAAGAAGATAATCCTTCTCACTGGAAACAAGAAGTAGAAATCGATTTTAAGAAGAAAGAACTTACTTTAAACCCGCATTATGCAATAGAACTTCGTAATGAGATCTAAAATGCTGAAGAAATAACGACTTTTGTGATTGAATCATAGTAATTGCTATGGTGAGTGAACAAAAGTTGGCGCAGCCATTATTTCAAGGGCATTTTAGGTCGCAATAGATTTTCTATTGCATAAAGCGGGTTAGCCTTAGATACATATGGTTTCCATGAAATCTATAGATTGATAGCTAATCAGTATGAAAGTGATTTATTTCCAACCTTCTATAAAATTTGGATAAAATTCGAGAAAGGAAGGAAAATCAAATTTTTATCTTTGAAAGAGGCAGATGCCTATTCTTATATTTTAAAGCGTTTTCATGAAGCTGGTGTACCTGTTAATTAATTGGCAACTTACTCAGCCACGCCAAAAAAGTCCCATTCTAATCCCGGTGGATGCAGATAAGTTTCTTTAAGCTCTTTGACCTTGTTTTCTCTTCGTTTGATATTTCTAAGCAAGCAACTTCTACCTACTGCCCTACTAAATTTCACCATATCGGCTTTGGTAATTTTCTGACCTCCATGTTCCAATACAAATTTACCTCCAAGATTTTGCACATCTCCTGGAATTAGCTTTAAGTTTTTTTTGATATCGTATTCATCAGGAGTAAGTAGTTCTATCTGCGGCATGGCTCTATCTTCGTATGTTTTAAGAAGATTTCCGACTTTAATAGCTACATTCATATTCATAACTACAATGTAGAATATTGCATCATCACCGGTACGCATATAGTCGCGTTCAGTATTAATAAGTACGAGGAAGTCGACACGAAGAGATTCTTCAATTTTGGGTGTATAGCCCGTTTCTTTTATGGTTAATCCTAAAACATATTTCATGTTTTACATATTGTCCATTATTTCGTTTAGCTTATCTGCTAAAGCGTCAATTTCAGCTTGAAAAGATTCTTGTCCTAAGCATTCTTGAAAAAAAGGATCATTCTGCTTTTTAGACATTTCCAATATGATTTTTTTATCTCCACTAGAAGCAAAATCAGCTACCATTTTTCTCTGTTCTTCTAAGATCTGCTCACAAGATTTTCCTTTGTTAAGAGATTTATCAATAATCTCTTTTGTAGATTCTAATTTTAATTCAGCCTCTTTTTTCTTTTGCTCTTCTGATTTTCCTTTTAGTTTGATATCTACCTTATCTTCTACCTTCGCAACCTCATCTATCACCTCTTTTTTAGACTCAACAATCATCTTGGTTGCAAGAGCGTTTTGATCAATCACTTCATCCATATCTTTTACCACCTCTATTTCTTCTGTAGAATTGACATCAACATTCGCTTCTATTTTATCCATATCAATAGATGAAGAATCTGTGGATGTGTTACTGGAAGTATTATCGGATTTACATCCAAAGGCTATTATTGCTAGAAAGCATATTAAGTGGGTAATTCGCATGTTTATTGGTTTTATCTGTTATAAATAAGATCACCAGGAGTTTTCAATAATATTTTTCGAATTGAAATATACGAAATATAGCTTGAAAACAATAATATCACTAACATGGTGATAAAAATTCTATAATCGAAAAGGTCTATAACAGGAATTTTACTAAATCCAACTCCTAATAATTTTATAACAAAACTTACGATATAACCTATAGCAATTGATATGAGTATAAATAGGATGATGATTTTAATATATACAGATATCAAAAATCTGTTATTCAGACCAAAAGCCTTTAATGTTCCCAGATTATTCTTTATTCCCTCAAGATGGGTAGTTAATAGACTGTTGATGTAAAAGACAATAGAAAGAATACTAAATCCTAAAAGAATAAGAGCAATGAGGCCAGTCAGTCGACTTACTAATGCAAAATTTTCTTTTGCTTCAACTTGATCCATGCTTATTTCCATCCCAAATCTTGGATCGGTTTTAAGGAATTCATTAAAATCTCTCACGAGGTCTAGTTTATCAAAGTTAAAAGCGAGATAATGAGGATTGTCAAGATTGGAAAAATCACCAACGTTACATTCAGACTTATATTGAACTCTAGGGTTTTTCATTAACTTCACCTTCTCTATTTCAGTAGGAAAAGTCCTTATTTCTTCAAATTCTAAGAAATCAAATAAAGTTACTGTAAATTTATCAATGATATTATCTTCATTCATTTTCACTTGCTCGAATTCTAAATCGGCAATTTCGTAATCAGAAAAGATATTTTCTATTTCTTTAATTCTATCTTCTTCCGACATATTCGGGTCAAAAGCTCCTACAATTGATATCCTGTTTACCGGATTAAGCTGGACGAATCCCGTTTCATCAAAACTCTTGTTAAGAAGATTAGAATAATGGGAAGAGATGAGCATGTTGCATAAATTTGGTAATTCTTTCACAACTGCTACAACTTCAGGAAAAAAGATAAACTCTCCGCTCACCATGGCAACTTTCTCCAGAGGTTTTCCAACTGAATAATCGAGATTTTCCCTTAAAGTCTGTTCTTTAACTACGATTCCACATAAAGGAAAATCCATTTCTTCTCCTTCTCGAAATGAATAACCTTGAACCACATTTCCAGGTTTCAATATTTCCGTTAGAATATCTTCATCCACACCAACGGTTCTTGTCTTAAGCGTATAAATTTCATTATCCTCAAAATTTATAAACTCTCTAAAGTCAATTTTATACTTTGTAATATTATCAAGATCAAAAGAATCTCTTTTCTCGCCATTTTCAAAAAACAATTCAAGTTTATTGACTTTTTCTTTATATGAATTTTTGATAGGAAGATTAACCCAATTAGTAAAAGGGTTATCCATTCTTTCTTTAAGATACTTAATACCACCTATTGCATATCCTAAAGCACTAATAGTAAGCGCAAGAATTAAAGCCAAAGCGATAATTGCTTTTCTAGATTTACCAGTAAGATCGTTGAATTCATTACCGAAAAACAGTTGCTCAAAATCATTATTTACACCAAACAATTTGTATAGAAATTTCTTCATTATCTAATTATTTGAGTAAAACTTGATTAATAAATTCATGTGGTTCATTAATACTATCTCCTAGAATATTTTTCCACGCACCTTCATCTTGACGCACTAAGTAATGTTCTTTTTCTACCCGTCCTACAGGATCAGTGACTGCATCTCTTCTAGAAAGTAAAAGAATGATGTCGGCAAAATTCAAAGCCAAAGGAATATCATGAGAAACAATTAAGCCTGAACCTTCAAGGTCTTCAAGAATTTCTTTCAAAGTAGACATAAGTCTATGCGAGGTATTCTTGTCGAGATTACCAGTAGGCTCATCTCCGAATAACACTCCGAAGTCACTAGCTATTGCTCTTACGAAAGCTAATCTTTGTCTTTGTCCTCCAGATAGTTCGTATATGTTTCTGTCGAATAAGGAACGTTCAAGATTTAGCTTGTCCATGAAGTGCATAACACGTTCCTTAGAATCTTCAATTCTCTCTCCTTCAAGAAGCATTCTAACTGCCATGTTCTCACCAGCGGTGAAGTTAGGCATTAGGTTTGTGTTCTGAAAAATAAAGCTGAAGTGTTTTCTTCGAAAGGAAGAAATGAAATCGTTGTCTTTCTTCCAGATATCGCCTATATTCTCGTTGATATCTTTATTAGAAAAATGAATTTTACACTGATCAGAATTCTTTATTGTATTATTCATTAGACCTAAAGTCTCAATCAAGGTGCTTTTACCAATTCCAGATACACCAAGTACGAATACTAATTTACCTTTAGGTATTTCTAAATCTTGAATGTGCAGAACGGGATTCCCATTACTGTATGCACATTCAAGATTTTCTATCTTAAATACAGAATTCACTAAATTTATTGGTTTTTCGAGTTTACTTCTTAGAAAGTATATTCTACCGGTACCCAGAAATAAACATTATTTGAAGTTGGGTAACAGAATTCATATTTCTTACCTAAGTCTTTAATACGGTTTAGTTCTTTGGTTTTGTCAAGAATTTCTTCAATCAACCTAGCTAGTTGATCATCAGGCATTTTCTTTTCATTTCTAATATCGCCAATTTGAAAATTCATTCTAGTTCCAAATTCTAATCCTTCTCTCTGCACACCTTGCATTCTTGCTGCTAGTTCAGCACTTGAAAATTTCTCAACATCTCTTTTTGACATATTATCGTTCCCTGTGAATTGCTTAAGTAATTCAGTAAAGGTAGCCATTAATGCATCTCTTTGTTTATCTGGAGAACTATCATATGCTGCTGCTAATCTTTTCAGATTTTCAATATAAGTAACCAAATCTTCATAAGGCATAAATAATACATAAGATAATGCAGAATTTTCTGAGCTAGAAGGTTTTTTTGCAACATAGATTTCTCTATATAAGTGATATTTCTCGTGCACAATTTTCTTTAAATCTTCTGCACTGTATCCTTTTCCTTTTTGAGCTTTATTCAAAAGTCTGTAAACTTCACGAGCAATAGCAGGCGACCATGTACCAGTAGATTGGTCCATTGCATTCCCACTTTCAGTTAAACTACTCATTTCGTTTCTAAATGCATCAACCTGGTCATAAATCATCTTCACAGACTCCAAAATATAATTTTCTACATCTGCGCCCTTTAATTGATTAGACAAAGGAGCTTTAACTAATCTTCCAAAAGATGGGCCATTTTCTATTTCAAGATCATTCCCATCAAGCAGATCTGCCATAGAAGGGTTTGCTACTTTGAAACCTGGGAAATATTCTTTTAACTGTACATAATCTCTATGTTGTCTCTGAGAAGATTCTAGCATCATCGTTCTCATTAACTTATTAAATGAAGTACCTTGTCTATTTCTTTCACTTACACATTGAATAGAAACCATGTGCATATCTAGTTTGTCCAGAAAATTCAAAATTTCATCTCTTTCTACTAATGTCTCATCCTTCGTTTCTTCTGCAGCTGTACTTCGAACAATGTCATTCTTATAATCTCCATAGTTACCTAAGGCTACCATAATATTTGATTCAGAAGTAGAAAAACCTGCTTTCTTTAAAGTTTGCAGTAAACCATAACGAGCAGCAGTCCAATCATCACTATCTTTCCAAGAATCAAATTCTAATTGGTCGATAAAATTCACAACTTTCGCTCTATCTTGAGTGAGCTCTTGCATTTCAAAAAGCTTATTCACTTCCTTTTCTGGCGTATCTCTATAAACAGCAGCGCCATATTTAATTTTAACATTGTCTGGTATTTTATTTTCCAAATTAGACATTGCATTAAGAATAGCTTGCTTATAATTAAACATAGAACGCGTCCCTTCTATAAGGAACATTACATTTATGAATTCTCTCTTTTTATTATTTTCTTCAACATCAGAAGTAATGGTAGCCCATTTTACCTCATCAATTTCACTTTGTACAAGATCCATCATTGACTGAGTAGTAACTTCTGCAATTGCTCCAGTTCTAAAATACTTATCCGTATTATCTATCATTGGAAAACGAACAACTTCACCTCTTAGTCTTTTTCCGTCACTTGCTAATTCTGAAGGATTCCTTGTTATAGGGTCATTATTCCATAAAACTTTATCTTCAATGATTCTACCTGAATTCGCATATGCCATTGCACCTCCTGGGTCCATAAATCCAACAACTCTTTTGTTAGGATCTTCTTTTCTTTCATTAAAAGCTGCATCTGCAAAATTAGGTTCTAGAGCGATTCTTGTATTCCATTTAGAAGCTCTAGCTTCTCTCACCCATCCTATAAGAGTCGACTCTAAAGAATTTGTTGTTAAACGACTGTCTTTCCCTATAAGTAATCTACCATTTTCACGCTTATAAACGAAGTAAAATTCATAAATCGTTTTACTTCCTATTGTCTTGGCTCCATTAGGGCTTTTATAAATTTTTACGATTTCTTTGTTATCTGACTTTAGGATATTATCCATATCCTTCACCTTATTCAAAAGAAATATTTTTCTGTGGATTAAGGATTTCGGGTCAATCAAACTATTTGTCCAAAGCACAAGATTTTTCTTAGGCATCCACCCTATATCTTGTTGAATTGATTTCACTTTCAGTCCTCCGCTTCTTCTAGCTTTTACGACTTTCACCCAGTCTTTATTACTATCAACGACAAAAAACCAATCTTTGAAATTTACAGTACTCGTTACTTTTGAGTTTTGATCTGGCTTTTCATAAGCCTTATTATTCTCTCTATCACTAATAACAATCCACGGAGTTTCATCCGAACGTTTTTGATTTTTAGTTATAAATTCGACTAACTGATCACTATATTCGTCATCAAAAAAATCTTTTGGACTTTCATACTCTACAGGTTTCCCTTCAAGTTTTTTTTGAGCTTGACTCACAGAAAGAAAAACGAAAAATGCTAATGCTGCAAATAATAATCTCTTCATCTTCAATAGTTTTATCCTTAAATTTGGATATTTTTTTTTAAGAATTACAATTTTCTGGTTATTAAATTTTAAACTGTAATAATTTTACCATTATAGTTTAAAAACGATGCCTATTCTTGCACCATATCGTATTAACCCTACATTTCTATAGTTATTTTGAAGCACACTAGGGTTTTGTGCTCCGGCAATACTAGTTAAGTCAATTAATTCTACTCGTTCACCATTACCTAAATGGTTCGTTTCGTTAGCAAAATAAGGAAGAAAATTATAGCTAACATTCAATCCTAATTCCAATGCCATATTGAAATTAAATTTATAATGAAACAAAGGTGTTATCTGGGCAGCAGCACTAAATTGATTAGCTACTTCCACCAATTCGTTATCATAATTTATAGAACCTACATATGCCGGATCAACTGTTCCATCTGCTATATCTTGATCTAACGCATCTAAAAGTTGTTGGCCAAATCTGTCTATATTACTAGGAATATTAAGAAATGATAGATTTCCACTGTAAGAACCTGAAGAACTTATAGAATAAGTAGGTACAACTGCAAGATCAACGAAAAAATCATAATTGTATGCTTCAAGGATCCTAAGGCTTACGCCCAAAGGCACCTGAACATCAATAACTTGTAATTGCTCATTTAGTGTATTTCCTTGATCTAAAACAGTAATATTAGATGATTCTGAGCCAGACACTGGGTTTCCTAATGCATCTACTGCATCACCTCCATAATCAACACCAATATTTGTTGGAAGTTCCCCTCTGTAACCTACCAAATCGGTATTAAAATTATTAAAGGCAAGAGAAGCTCCGATTAAGAAATAGAGTGATTTCTTATTATTTAAGCTTCTTCTATAAACCACATCCACACCAAAAGAATTATATGCAACAGGCAAATCATCAGTCCATCCTGGCGAAAGTATTGTCGCAGTTTTAAGAACATTTCCTAAGTGATAATTAAAATCTGCTGAAATCATATTTGCTGATTCTACTTTAACCTTTGCAGCTTCACCAGTTATACCCACTATAGATGCATCTGAAAGATCATATTCTGGTATTTCAATTTTCATTTTAAGGTCAATTGATTTGCCATTATTCGGATAATTAACAATCTCAAAATCCTCATCTAAACCATTAAACATGATTTTCTCAAAAGATAGATTAACAACATAAAATCCACTAGAATCATATGTTATTTCATCAAGGTAGGTTTCGTTTAATTCGAATTTAACTCCTGTACCCTGCATATATTGGAACACATTGTCAGCATATGAAGCATAATTTATATTTTGAGCATCCTTTTTAACTAAATCATTATAAACTTCCGCAGAACCTGAAAACAATCCTACAAATTCAGTATATGAATCATCAGAAAAATTATCATTTTCATCTCTAAAAGAAGCCACTTTTATGTACTGATTTAAGATATTAGTAGAAGCAGCCATAATTTCTTCTTTCTGTTCCTCGTTGATTTCTGCTTTGATATAGGAACCTTCTTCATATATCCTTATTTGGGCGGAAGCCCCGAGAAAAAACAGTAAGAAAACTACTGCAAATAAATACTTAAGATTTAATGTAAAAATTTTCATTTTTTAGGTTTTATTTTTGAGGAAGAATAGAGACAATTTCTGCGGACTGATTTTTAATGGAAATCCGAAAAGTAATTGTTATAGGGTATTCTATTGCTTCATCATAGTAAAGTACTTGATTGTTATCGTTCAAAATATTATAGTTCTTTTTAAGTGTGTTATATGTGTAAAAGAAAATAAAGTCATCTTCGTCTGCTGCATCAACTTTGGGATTAAATTGATTTCCAGCACCTGAGAAAAACGTATTTATATCTGGTTTATCAAATTCTGTTATTAAGCCTTTTCTAAAAAGATAAGTGGAAGCTAAATCTGCATAATAATCAGCATCCAATAAGGTATTTTTATCAGAAGGATTTAATTGAATATCATTAATAACTTGAGCTCCTGATTCAAATAATTGTTTGAACTCCCAAATAGATTCTTCTGTCACTTTTCCTGAATCATCAAGAAAGTCAGCAAAGTTTACATAATCCATATAGGCATTATACATTATTCTTTTATTTGCAGATTCATACTTCGCAATATTCTCTTTATACTGATCAGATACACCATTAGTATCCTCCTCGTAATTTATACGTTGGTAAGAAGTACAATATGTGAAGAGAAATATCATGCTCATTGTTAAGAATAAAATTCTCAGAATTCTAATATTTAATAAATTTAAAAATCTCTTCTTCTCCATTTTCACTTATTACACGAAGGACATAAAGTCCACTAGGTGAATCTAAAATTCCTATAGTTTGCTTATGTACTAAATCTTCTTTTGTAAAATTAGTTGTCTGAATTAACCTCCCTGTTGCATCATAAAGTTGAGAAACGAAATTACCAACTTGTTGACCATCTAATTCTAGGACAAATACCCCATTATTAGGATTTGGATATAGATTGTATTCTATATTTTCTTCAGGTTCTATTTCAGTCATAGGAGGTTCTGTGGCATTATAAAATATTGTCGAAACACATTCTAACACATCATCTTCACAATCCCAAACATTTATCCATAAAATATCATCCTCACTTAAACTCTGCTCCAAAATTAAAAATCGTTCCGTAGCTCCCGTAATTTCTTCTTCATTTATACCCCATTGGTAGCAGAAACCATCAGCAACAAAAGTGAAAAAATCTCCTGGCCAACCTATTATAGTATCTCTTGAAGGAGAAATTTTATCAAGCACATTCAGGGTTAAATCTGCTGCATCAGAGCACATTAATACACCATCAGTAGTTGTGTAATTTATTGTTTGTTCAAGTGTTACAACAAGTGTCTCATCTGATATTTCACCAACTTCTAATAAAGCTCTTGTATCACCTTCTACATAGCTAACAGAGGCATTTGCAGGATCTGAAGTAGAAAAAGCACTAGTAGTAACATTATTATTTAATCCTAATTGAAAATCGAATTCATTTATACAAATATTTAAATCATCTTCTAAATTAGTTATCTCAGCAGTAGGGCTTTCAAAGAATGTCAGCGTTCTAGGTATAATTCCTCTACAATTTTCATCTGGTTTAAACCCAGTAGAAATTTGAGAGAATATATATGCTCCAATATAATATACAACACCTGATTGAAGTTCTGGACTACTATTAATGTCAAATTGAAAAAGTGTAGGATCTGAAGTGATAGAATCGATTATAATTTTATCAGCCTCATAAAACTGTGTTGGTTCTGTTTGAATAGTATAGACTACCACCTGAGTTGTAGCTATTTCAGGCGCTTTATCAATTGTAAAAGTAACTATTTCATTATCACACACATTTTTATCTACATCCAATGTGATCGCTTGTTCAATAATAAGATCATCAAAAGGGACACATGTTTCACATGAACTTGAAAGTGGAATAATAGCTGAATTTTCCTCATCACAACCTTCATCAACTAGAGTAACCGTTTGACTTTGTCCACTTTGGAAAAAGTCTGTTTCGATAACATTCCCATTAACATCCATACCATCAATAGAATATTCACCTGTTCCTCCTTCTATTGTGATTGTGTATTGAACTTCTGTAAGATCTTCATTACAAGAATCTAAAACAGTATAACTAACTTCTTCTAAGAAATCAATTTCAAATTCATCAATGGGAAATTCATCATTAACACAGCCAAATGCATCAGGTACACCCTGTACATTAATATTCATTAAACTTATCAATTCTATTTGTAAGGATGAAGGAGGTTCATCCATCGAATTAAAAATTATATCTTCATCTGAGCCTGTAAAGTTTGATGTTTCATTTTCTCCATTAACTGTATAGTTTAATATAAAATCTTCAGAATTTTCAGGAACAATAAAATCTACGGAAGCACTTTCTCCAAAACAAGCTTCTGTATCAATTAGAACTTCTGAGAAATTTGGAACATCTTGAACTATAGCAGCAACAGGACCTATGGATTTAGTGCAATCGTTATAATCAGCGAAAAAAGTAACATCATATTGTCCTTGGTCGAGGAATAAAACTATAATTGAATCAATAAATGAATCGTCATTTGGTGTAAATTTATCTAATACTTCAAATCTCAATCCATTAAGACCTACCACAACTTGATTTGTCTCAAAATCTACATCAATTGTTTCCCCTTCTATTATAAAATTTCCAAGAACTGGAATATTCGTACCTATAGTTTCACCTGGCGTTGAGTTAGCGACTAAAGATGTTTCCATGTTTTGACATATTCCTTGGAAAGGTTTAATTGATGCAGAACAATTAGTGTTGTCATCAGCATCAATAATAATACATGCAGGGGATGAAGTACATCCATTACAGTTATCTTCGAGAACAACACAAATTTCATAAATTCCTCTAGTTGAGAAAGTGAAATTAAAAAATTCAGTAGGTGTACTACCTGTAAAACTAAGACCAGTTGCCTCACCACTCGTTCCCATTATGGTCCAATGATAGGCAAACACATCACAAGCTGGATCAGTTTCTGGATCTATAAAATCAAATTCTGCTTCTACACCTAATGCTATAAGATTAGTTTGAGTTGAAATTGCCACTGAAGGAGTTTCAAAAACTGGTATGTTAATTTGATCTGTTCCTTGACAACCATTTTCATCAATAACAATAACTTCAAAGTCAGTATTTAAGGTATTTGCTTCAATTTCATTTTCTTGACCTTCTGCACCATCACTCCATAAAATCGTATCAAAATCCATTGTCGTCATTAATGATACTAAATCACCATTACAATATTGATTTTCATCAGATACTATTTCTGGTTCAGGTAATGGGTTTACAGCAATTTCAATACTTTCATTTTTCGAACAGTCAAATGAATTATTAAGTATTGCATTATAAGTAGTAGTAGATGTAGGGCTGACTTCAACAGTAACATTATTCACTTCATCAGCGGGAATATCATTTAACCAAGTAACTCCACTTACTCCTTCAGCAATTAATATGATACTTTCCCCAATACAAATTTCTGTTTCATCCGTATTCGTTGTTAATAAACCATTTACAACGGATACTTCAATCTCTCTTGATGCAACTGAAGTACACATAACTCCTGAAGAAGTATCTGTAATAGTCAAAGTATAGGTTCCAGTGCAAGAAGCATCAGCATCATTAAAAGTAATATTTGCGGTATTGAACATTCCTTTAGGCGTATCCCAACTATATAAGTATTGAGAACCAGTTAAGGAAGGAAGCAGTGAAAATTCATCACCTTCACAAACTAAACTATTGTTAACAGGAGTCTTAGTTATAGTAAAAGTTGGTTCTGCTATTTCAACAACTGTAATAGAACTACTCATAAAACCACTAGATGTGGTACAAACTCCATCATCAAGGAAAACAACAACATACTGTCCAGCGCTTGCATTGTTAATAATTAAATTATTAGACTGAACTGTTCCATTGATTGGATTTCCACCATTAACAGTATATTGTGCATTAGTAACATTTCCATTCCCAGAAGACAATTCAAAAATAATGGTAGGTGCAGAATCATTTGAACAATATTCCACAATCGTATTATTAGATGGAGAAGTTACCATAGGTGTTGGATTTAATCCAACAGTAACTTCATCTGAACCTGTACAAGAATTTTCATCAGTAACTGTAACTGAAAAATTGCCAGGTAAATCTACTTCTATTGTTTGAGAAGGTTCATTTGTATTCCAATTATAAGCTTCAAATAATCCTGCATCTAGCACAACAGATGTATTCTCACATATAAATGGATTATCTGGCGTTATTTCAGGATTAGGGAGTTCGTTTATAGTATAGGTAATTGATGTTCTACCATTACTTGGACATTCACTATCTAAATCAACTGTTTCAGCAAAGAAAACATAAGTACCAGGAGCACTAATATTTGCTGGCACAGTAAATGTCAAGGAAGGGCTGTCGTTTAAAGGAAGTCCTCCACCCATCTGATTATACCAATTTGCACTTAAATTTGCCATGGATGTAGATACAGACAAAGTAGAATTTACATCTCCATCACATATTGAAAGATCATCGTTTGATGTAGTATTAACAGGTAATTCAATATCTAAGGGACAACTACAATCTGGTGAATTTATTGATAATATTGTCATGCATCCATTCAACTCGGCTGTTAATATTACACTTCCCCCTTCCATCACCGGAATTCCAGTAACTATTTGATTAGTATTATCTACAACACCTTCTGAAGAAGATACAGTACCATTTGAGTTAAAAGAAATATTAAAGGTCATTAAATCTGCAGAACAAGTGACATCTTGGGAATTTACAGTTAATGTGGGATTAGAATTTACTAGCACTGTAACAGAACCTGTTAAATCACCTATACATCCATTCGCATCTGTTATACTAATTAATTGATATATATAGTTGTCTGGAATATCTGTTTGTTGAGTAATATTCAATGTACCTCCTGTCATGGGTGAGTTTACAGTAGTTCCATTTATACTATATTGATATATGTATGGTCCAGTTCCCCCATTTGCTGTTATTGTCACAATTGGTTCTGGATCATTTTCACAAACTTCAGCATTACCCATTATAGATGCAGATGGTACGTCATTAACTAAAATCATGGTTGAAGCTGGAGGGTTTGTGCACATTGTGGCTGGATCTGTATAATTATATGTAACGTTTATATTTCCAGCTAATCCTGAAGGATTAAAAGATGCGGTTCCGTTGCCATTATCTGTCACACCCATTCCTGTCCACGAGCCACCTCCATTAGTAGGTGTTCCTGTTAGAGTTATAGGTGAGTCATTCTCGCAAATGGGTCCGTATGTGCCACCAGTAGTGATATTTGGTGCAACATTCACTTGAATATCAGTTGCTGCAGGCGTATTTGTACACATAGTTGTTGGATCAGTATAACTATAAGTGACCGAAATATTTCCATCAAGTCCCGAAGGATTAAATAATGCGGTACCATCACCATTATCTGAAACACCAGAACCAGACCAAGAACCACCTGAATTTTCAGGACTACCAGTTAATACAATAGCGTTTTCATTATCACAAAGAGGGCCATAAGGGCCTCCTGCACCAATTACAGGTAAATCATTTATTATTACATTAACTGATTGGCCACTTATATCAACTATACATCCATTATCATCTTCTATTTGTGTTAAAGTATATGTTGCATTTAAATCACTAGTTGTAGGTATATCAATCGTTGCAGTTGATGAACCTCCAGAAGTAGAAATTGGAGACTGTGGTGTTCCATTTATTGAATATGTAAACATATATGGATTGGGTCCAACACCTCCTTCAAATGTAATTTGAGGTCCAGTTCCACCAACACAAGCTGGACTATTAGAGAGTGAAATAACACCTGTTGACACAGGAAAAAGACTAACAATGCCTGTATCATCTAGTATTACAGTACAAGTACCTTCCGTTGCTTGAACCTGGTAAGTAGTCTGTGTAGAGGGAGCATCGAATGAAAAAACAAGTGGGTCTTCACCATTACTTACTTGTGGTGCGCCAAAAGGACTCCCATTCACTAGTAATTGATATTCAACACCATTCTCCGAATCAAATATATTGACAGTAGCGATACCATCTAAACATGCGTCTGGAGCATCAACTATTAAAGTGTTATTTGGGCCTGTTGTAACTTCAATGGTAGAAGTACCTGTTCCTGTACATGAATTTGCATCAGTAAACATATAACTAATTATATGCATACCAACACCTGCATCTGATGGACTAAATAATCCATTTGGTAATATTCCATTACCCGAGAAAGAACCACCTGGAGGGTTAGCTGTTAAAGTCACATTGCCATCTGCTACACAAAATGGACCTGCCTGATCTATCATCGGATCCGGTAGAGGATTTACAGTCAAATCAAACTCCATTGTATCAGAACAAGAATTATTACTTGTATAAATAACCTCATAAATACCAGCCATATTAGGAGTGACATCATTCAAGATTACTGTTCGGCTATTTATAATAACTCCATTTGGATCTGTCCATTCATAGCCATTACTTCCAGGAAAATTACCTCGCAACCTAAGTTCATCATGTCCTTCACAAACAGTCGTCATTGTGCCAGCTTGCCAATTATTTCCATCAAACAAGTTAAATTCTAATTCTAAAACTGGAGCTGGATCAACTTCAATGTCCGCAGTTGCATCCGTGTTCGTACAACCTGTAGTCATATCAGTATAAGAATAGGTGACAGTAATAGTTCCATCTAAGTTATTTGGGTTGAAGGTTGCGGTACCATCGTTATTGTCAATAACCCCCATACCAGACCATGAGCCTCCACTATTTGTTGGTAAACCAGTTAATAATATAGGTGCTTCGTTATCGCATAAATCACTATATGGCCCCCCTGCATCTATTGTAGGGAGAGCATTTACAACAAAGGTCTCCATATGAGTTGTAGAACCATCACCTGCATCTCCAACTGAAATTGTAATATCTGCCGTCAATGTTAATGTGAGTTCAGGTCCAGAAAAAGTCATCATACCATTTCCATCATTATATTCCCAGTCAGTAGCAGCATTCATACACGAAGCCATAAATGTGATTTCATCACCTACGCAAAATGGACCATCTGGAGTAATATCTGTGCATTGGGCATAAACCTGATTAGTAATTAGCAGAGTTGCAGTTAGAAAAGACAAAATTTGTAAAGTCTTTTTCATCTTGATCATTTTTATTGGTTAGTATTAGGTTTCTAGGATTTTAGGTTTGTAGGTGTTATTCAAATCCAAATTTGATGTCAAATAAAGTCATAACATTGTCCTTATAGCTTACATCTAATCTATTATCTGAGGCAAATGAAGTATTGCATTTTCCTCCATTTTCAAGAGCAACAGTTTCTGAAGATGACATAGGTTCTATAGTCATAACATACTTTTTACCTGATTTTAGCACAATGCCAAAATCTCCAAACTCTATTGTACTTGGACCAGGTAAAATTTGAACATTATTAATTTTTCTTGTTAAACTTCCATCAGCAGCTTTTAATGTTACTTTAGCTAAGCCTACCTTTTGTCCATAAATTCTCGCATTCATCAATTCCATTCTTACTTTAGGGCTTAAAGTAATTTCAGTATTTCCAGTATGGAATTCAACATCACTTTCTGGGCATCTTTGAGAGGATCTTAGACCAGAACGAGAGGCGTCAATCGCGAAAAACTCTGATTCCGCTGAAGGAGATGCAGATGTTGCTTTTGCAACTTCTTTAACAGGTTCAACTTTTGGTTTAGGTTTCTCCTCAACAGTTATGGTTTTAGTCTCACATAAATTAGAACCATTAACACATAGTTTCAAGGTGTAAGTCCCTGCTTTGTCAAAAGTTTTGCTAAACCTCTTATTTGTCAAGTTTGATTTAACCCCATTAATGAACCATTCTCTCGAAGTAACCGCTTCTGCAGGATATGTTTCATCTCTTACTTCTATTGGTTTACCTACAAGAGTTTTAGAAGCTGAACTTATAGAGACTTTAGATACTGTAGGTTTAGGTTTCTCAGCAACTTTCACTTCCTTTGGCTCTTCCTTCTTTACTACAGGAGTTTCAAGTACCGATTCTTTCGCTTTTTTAACTGTAATTGTTTTTGATTTACAATCGCTACTATAGTTTAAGCAAAGCTTTACTGTGTATGTACCAGGATTTAAATAGGAATATTTTACTGCTCCTCTTCTAATAGACATTGTATTTCCATCTCCCCAATCCCACACTTGATTCTTTACTGCCTCTGCAGGGAAACTCATATCCTTAAATGAAATAGATTCACCTGTTTCAACTACTGTTTTAGAAACACTAAAATCAACTTTTTGAACCTTCACCTCTTTAGGTTTTGTAACGGTTTTTGCAGGAACAACTGGAGTTGACTTACTAGAATTTGTTGATGTTTGGTTATAACTAGACACTTCTTGATTACTTGTAGTTTGCTTAGTTTTAGTGTTAACAACAAGTTCTTCCTCCTTTTCCGCATATAGATCACTATTCGAAACAACTTCTTCTTCAGATAAAACAGCCATTTCACCACTATCATCTCCTTCATCTTCTAATTCATCACTAGCCACAGGACTATCGTAATCAACCTGATCAGTAAAATAAATCGCTTTCATCACTAAGTTAAAATCATCGTACTTTAGTGTTACAATAGCTGGACCAACTTCCTCAGAATAGAATGCCACTTCTTTATTATTAGAAGTTAATTGTTCTGAATCTATATGCCATCTTCTTTTGCCAGGTACCTCCCCTTTAAATTGGCTAACGTCTTCAAAATAGATCGTATCGTAAATAGGTACATGTAACACGTGATCCTTATTTTGTCGATCCTCATGGTATTCCGTCATCGTGTAATCCTTGTTGATTCGATCTTGATTAGGAAGTTGTTCACTATTGACTAGAAAATTGATAACACTAGGCCCTTCAAATAGCTGTGAGGGATCAGTTTCAGCTTTATCACCTTTACATGAAAAAGCAAGCATTGAAACGACAAATGCAATAAATAGGAAATTTATCTTAACTGTGTCATTAAGTTTAAACATCATCTTCTTTTGGTTTTTTCTTAAATTATCTTCGTGGCTAAGTTAAGTTATTTTTATTATAATAACACAACTTTAACTAAAATTATGGGGTATATTAAAAGTTAAAATCAATATCACTATAAACAATATTTTATATCGTACATCACAAATGCTTTACCTTGATAATCTACTGTCATATCAGCATTTTGATAGATTGGAACTTTACATGTTGATGCATTCTCTAATCCGATTTTCTTTCCTTCAGAATTCTTAGGTTTTAATAAAACACTATATGTTTTGCCTTCCTCCAATGTGAAAGCTAAATCTGCAAATTCTATAGTGGAATATCCTGGTAAAACTTGAACATTTTTAATCCTTCCTAATTCAACAAATCCATCGTCTAATAGAAATACATCCATATAACCATCTATCTCTCCATATATTTCAGCATTCTGTAATTCTAATTTCTTATTAGGAGTTATGGTAACTATAGCATTTCCATAATGATATTCTTTACTGGTAGTACATTTATATTTACTTTTCAAGCCAGCTTTTCCATAAGATTGACACATAAAACCCTCTGATGGTTTTGAGATTATTGGTACGTATTTTATATCATTTTTCTTTTCTATAGGCTTATCAACAACTGCCACGTCAACTTTCACATCTTCTGAAATACTGTTTTGATATACATTAATATTCTTGACTATACATTGATCAGCTTTTTTATTAAGGCACATCTTTATCTCATACGTACCAGGCAAATCAAAAATATAATTTACTGTTCTTTGATGAAAAAATTGCTTCTCACCATCTATAAACCATGATCTAGATCGAATTGCTTCATCAGGAAAAGATTGATCTTTTATTCTTACAGGTAATCCTGCTTTTATAGTTTCAGGCATTTCAAATCCAACATTTTGGAGAACAAGTTCAACCTTTCTTTTAGCGGACTCAATTTCTCTAGAAGGCGTATTGAAATTATCTTTCTTCACATTTCTTTCACTTTCACTTTTACCATAAGTAAAGTTCTTTGGGCCACTCATGTCAGCCTTAGATAGTCCAGAATTTCGATCATCAAAGTCTAATTGCTTTGCAATGATGCTAGGTGAGTTTTCATTGACTTCAGTTACTATGATTCTTTTTCTTTTACAGTTATTTGTCATATTGACACATAACTTTACTTCATAAACTCCTGCTGTAGCATAAGAGTACTTAACTTTTCTACCTTTTGTTGGAATAATAGTTCCATCTCCGAAGTCCCAGAGTCTTTGATCTATTTCATTTTCAGTTTTTGAAACATCCTCTAACACGATAGCTTCCCATTTAGAGGGTTTAGCATTACTAACTTTAAAATCAAAAACTTCAAAATATCCGATATCACCAGTCACACCTAAATCCACTAACTCATCTCCATTATTTACTGTTACAGAATGTGAATTTTTATCAATTACTCTAATAAATTTAGTCACTCCTCCATCTTCACCTCTTTTCAAGCTAATTTTATAAATTCCTGGAGTATCAAAAACATATTGAAATTTAGATTTGTCCAAAGCAATAATTTGTTGCTCTTTTAGTTCATCAGAATCTAAAAACCAGCGTCTTTCACCACTTAAATGAGGCGTTGATACATCTTCTAATGTAATTTTATCTCCTATTGTTGTGAAGTAAATTTTATCTGGATCATTTTTATACAAAGAGAGCTCCTCTTCATCATAATCTACTCCCAAGGATTCAATCTCTTGATCATTAATGTGAAAGTTAACATCACTATTATATTCATTCATATTATTCTTGGAACATGCTATGAAAAGTAGCATAGAAGCAATAAGAACCGTTACATTGACTATCTTCAAAATCTTAGCTTTTTGGTAAAACATTCATTGTAAATTAAATATTTCAATTGACCATTGAATGCATAGGGGTTTTGGAAATCAAATTCAATATATATAGATTATTTTCACTTGTCAATTGCTGCCTGAACTTATTTCTAAAATGTTAGTAATTTGACATTACAATTTCACAAATCGAATTGTGCCTAAAAATTCATTTGTAGAACTAACTAAACTAACAAAATAGACTCCGTCCTCTAATTTTGAAGTGTTTAATTGGAATGCTCCATTTTGCTTTTGAACATAAATGCTTTGTAGTACACCTATAGAATTAAATAAAATTACTTTGTCATTTACCTTTATATTCTGATGTCTAAGAATTAAATGAGTACTTGCTGGATTAGGAAATATCTCTATTTCAGAAATATCTATTTCACTAGTAGCAACAGGTCCAGGGGAATTAAAGTAATTTAAGGTAGGACAAGTAGATTGATCACAACTTCCATTTTGAGGATTTGATACTTCTACAACATAAACAAGATTTTCTAAATCAACATCTTCATCCAAAGCCCAAAATTTAGAATCTGGTCCTTCAATTACTACATCTCCAGTTGCTTTGCTTATCGCATACCACTGATAACAAGCATCATCTGGCCCTACCGCACTAAAAAATCCTCCTGGAAACAAAATGATTTCAATTTTATCAGAAGCTACTTCGTTCGTAATATCTATATTTATTTGGGCTTGACCCACACAAGACAAATTATCAACTATATCTATAGGATTAAATGTTTCTATGACCGAAAGTGTGATTGGTGTAGAACCTTCCACATTCAAAAACACAACACTACCATTAGGAATCAATGTTGCTCCTCCATCCACGTCCCATTCATATGAATTTGAATTATCCTGCATCTCTATCTCATAACGAGCTTCAAGCTGATTCATGCATAGAGATTGTTCTCCTAATATATTCGGTTCTGGATTATGATAATACCTGAATGAAAATACTTGTGTAACAATTTCGTTAATGCACCTATAATTAAGATCAATACTTCCATTAATCCGCTCTGAAAGAAGAGGTTCTGCAAAATATGTTACACCATTTTCAAATAAGGGAGAAAACGGTATTTCAGGATTCATCTCATCAAACACCAATGTGTCAAATACTATTTCATCGATCATCCCTAATGCATCTCTAGTAAAAATTCTAAAAAATGTAACCGGATTTTCCAAGCCTGTAAAAGCTTCTTTTACAAGAATGGGCTGTATAATATCAGAAGAACATGAAATGATGGTATTTATGTCAAACACAGTTGCGGAATCTACACAAGAACAGGCTATATTGGTGAAAAAAGTAATATCAGTTTCTTGACAAAAATTATCGACAATTGTAATTGTATCAGTTTCATCTGGTTCTAAGAGATTAGTCATATATATATTACTATCCAACTCCCCGTTCGAATTAGTAATCACTTGAAAATCGCCACTTCCTCCCATCAATTCATAACTTGCAGTATAAGTACCGTTATCGTTACACAAACTATCTGTTAAACTCAAAATCAATTCGTCCAATATCGTAATCTCAATTTCTTCGGGTTGAATATTTTCAGTAAAACAACCTGTTTCTAGGTTTGTAATTCGATTAAAATTAAGTTCAAAATCATTAATTAAATCTAAGAAACTTAAAGTATCTGAATCTGAATTAAATTCTAAATCATCCCCCGTCCCATTAAAACTAAAATCGAGATTAAAGTTACCTGACTGTTCATACTCAAAGTCAAGTACTAGATCCTCACTGTAACAGACTTCAGAAGGTATATCTAAATCTAAAGTCTGTGGTTCAGGGTTTGCCTGAATGGTGAATTCTTCTGTAAATCCGCTACAATTTATAAAATCATAGAAAAATTGAAAAGTATGTGCTTGTGTATCTTCTAATAAAATGACAATCTGATCATTATAATTTGCGTCAAATAAGGAAGTTATTGATTGTATAAAAACGCTTCCGTTACTATCAGGAATATTATTCCCCTCATCCATAGGATCGACAATATGACCATCAATAATCCAATGTCCAAAATTACTAATTGAATTCCCCATAGCACTTAAATCCACTCCAAGAGTAAATTGCTCGTTTTGACATACAGCTTCAGGAAAAATAGCTATCCCATTACAGTCATCAGCAATAGATACTATTCCATTAGATACTTCAAAGGCTAATTCATTGACATTTGAATCAAGAACAAGTGTTTCAAATAATGGTATTTCAATACTTTCAATAGAGATCGGCGTATCTTCCCCTTTACCATCAATAACAGAAAAGCAAAACTCAAATAAAGCTGTATTATCAGCTAATGAAATAGGGTTAGAAAGTGTAGGATCTTCCCATAAATACCTTAATTCTCCTTTACTTTGATCAATGTTTGAGATTGCACCTGTTAATGTTTCATTTGAAATGGACGCCATATTTAATAATAGTGGATCCCATTTTAGAGGTAATTGAAGACTAATTACATCATTAAAATTTTCTATTGAAACTTCAATACAAGCAGATTCTCCGACTGCAGCTTCGGTATTGGAAAGTTGGAAGATTACTGGTGATTGGGCAATTGTATTAGAGCATATTAAAAACAGGAAAAGTAGTCCTTGAAAGCATATGCTAAAAGGTGATTTTTTCAATTTTAAACGTTTTAATTATAGGCTGTTCGCCTGTTTAGGGTAAGTAAAGTTAAGTTATTTTTTATTCAAGTTCAAGATAGAGAAATTATTTAGTATTTTTACGAGATATAACTAACCTCAAATAAATTGATAATATGGACTTTTCATATGAAGAAATATCAAAATATGTACTTGATTACCACATAGATGGAAATAGGATCATAGTAGAATTCCAAAATGAAGCTGGAGAAGTTTTCGAATCTACATCAATAATTAAAAAATCAAATACATTAACTTCACAAGTTCAAAAAAAAGTTGGCAGAATGGCCAAATCACAAGCAAGAAGACATGCTAGTAGAATGGTAAGATCAGCTTTGGGTGGAGGCATGTTAGGGAGAATTGGTTCATCAGTGGTCAGATCTTCTGTTTCTGGTGCAATGGGATCTGCAGGAACTTCAAATCATAACCAAACAGATATAAATGATGCCATAGCCAAATCATTTCGAAGAGTTTCGAGAAACTTCAGAGCGCAAGCTGCAAATACAAGAGTATCAGGTAGAGAGAAAAGGCTAGAAAGAAATGACAGAAGAGGTAGACAATCAGAAAGATCTCTTTCTAGAAATACGGAGTTAAGTTTCCAAGATCACCTAGCAAAGTATCCCATTAAGAATTTGTTTGAACAAGATGTCCTTTCAAAGGTACTAGTAGGTGTCGCTAAGGCAGATGGTAAAATAATGGAAGATGAAAGAAATTTTATTCAAGAAATTTTACCTGCTAAATTAGGTACTATTCAAGATATTGCTGAAAGAGGTGAAATCTCGTCTGTTGAGGCAGATGAATTAAATCACGAAACAAAGAAAAGTGTGCTATTATTAGCTTGGGCTGTAGCCTTGGTAGACTTTGACCTTTCTCCTAGTGAGTCAAGAAAACTCAATGAATATAGTTCATTATTTGGTATTAGTCATGAAGAAACTTCTGTTATCGCAGACTTAGCCAAGTATGAGACAATGAGCAGTGTAATGGATCCATTAATGTCTAAAAATGATCTATATGAGGCAGCTCATGGAATAGATTTATCTGAACAAGAAGCTGAAAGAATGCTTATAAAATTTAAAAAATCAGTTAGTTTTTAATCGAGCTTATGAGCATTTTTTCTTTTGGGCTTTGAGCCCAAAGTTTAGAATTCATGGTGTGTAGATTAATCTATTCTAATATTTTTCTTTTTCATTAGTGTTTCATATGTGGTCTATGTTGGATCCCTGTACCACATTTAGGGCAATAAGAATCCATAATTGGCTCATTGGAACTACCTGCAGAAGCATTTGGGTTCTTCAAAGCGGCTTCTTCTTCTTTTTGCTTCTTAATAGCTTGAACAAAAGATCCTGAAAGAATACCTGTTGGTAAAGCCACCAATCCTATCCCTAATAGAGCAATAACACCAGCCAACATTTTTCCTAAGGCCGTCACAGGATATACATCTCCATACCCTACCGTGGTTAATGTGGCTATTGCCCACCACATGGAAGAATATATATTCGGAAATTGCTCTGGTTGTTGATCATGTTCTACAGTAAAAATAATAGCCGAAGAAAGAACAAGGAGGATTCCTGTGATAAATATTGTGATAAACAATTTTTCCTTTTCTTCTTTGATCACGTCACCAATCATTTGCATGGAGCTATTATATCTATTCAACTTAAATATTCTTAAAAGCCTCATTAACCTTAAAACTCTTATGAATCTTAAGTCTAGCATTCCTGCTCCTGAGTCAATGCCGTTTATTTGTGTATAGATAAGAATGCCTAATTCAATATAAAATGGTAAAATGGCAAGAAAATCTATTATTGCCATTGGGGAGGTAACATATTTCCATACCGCCCTTGCTCCAGAAACATCCTTATATTCTAGACTTGCTGTATATATTCTAGCTAAATACTCTAAGGTAAAGACAATCACAGCAAAAATCTCAAAATATAAAAATATCGAATGATAGCTATTCGATAAATTAGCATCAGATTCTAAAATAACAGCTATTATACTTAAAATAATTAATGCCATAATTCCTGAACCTAATAAGGAATTAATTTTTAGATCTGCAACATTATCGTCATCAATTAATCGAAATACTCTTTGCTTTAGGGTCATGAGGTTTACTTTTATCTTTCTTTATATTGCATTTTAGAAACAGAATAACGACCTAGTTGTATAATGTCATTATTGTTTAATTCTACTTTCTGATTTTCAGGTATAATTACACCATTAAGCAGCGTTTCATGCAATGCTATAATATGTACTCTTCCATTTTCAAGGACTAACATTGAATGTTTATCTTCCACATGTTCATCATTCCACTTTACGAATACATAACATTTTGCACTTCTGCCAATAAATACCTCCATACCATTCTTCAACCATTTACTAATTGGCTTTACCATTCCATTATATTCCTGAGGAGAAAGATAAACTAACTCAAAGTTCTCAAGGCTTGCTATTACTTTCACGATCAATGCTCCTAATATTCCTCCTAGTAATATAAAACTTAGGAGTTTGGCTAGTTCATCATTTGGTACTAATTCCAAGATCCCAAAATAAACGCCATATGCTACTATACAAGATACAAGTCCTCCTAGAACACCTTTCTTCCATTCTATAGTACTATATATAGAAAGGATTATTCCAAATAAAATACCGTAAACAGCCCAGTTGATTAGACCACTAAAAAACACGTTACCATCCATAACTGTATACTGAAGGATAAACCCTCCACTAAAAACCAGAAACGAAATAAATATCCCAACAAATACTCTTAGAGCAACACGAAATGGTGAAAATTTCCTTGTACTTCCTAACTCTTCTGCTACAGTTATAGCTCCAATTAAAGCTATACCTAAAAGAGCCCCTTGGAATGTCTGCTCTACAAAAGAACTTGCATTTTGTGCAAAACTAGAAGCAGTACTAAATGCGGCTGAAGGATCAAGACTTGAATCATCAAAGAATGATCTTACGTATTTATTTAATCCTTCTAGTTCAGACAATCTAAATAACCCACTGTATAAAACCCATCCAATAAAACCTCCTAATGAACCATACCACAGCCAATTGTAAATCTTAGTAGCACCTTTTTGTGAGAAAAAAGCTGTATGAGTTTCTTCCCCGCCTTTTCCAGAACAAGCATCTTGAAATTCCATACAAGAAGGAAAATTAGGGCAATACCCTAAAGCATCCCATGTTTCAAGGGTTGTTACTTGCTTACATTTCACAACACCCTTGTCACC
>CAZSKA010000009.1:0-33954 GCA_964607315.1 uncultured Saprospiraceae bacterium
CCACTAGATAAATCAGAAATATCTACTTTTCTATTATGAACATTATCTCCAAGATAGATCTCTTTTGTCAGGTTTCCTTGAACATTATAAATTCTGATTTTTTGAAGACCCTGATTTTCAGAGGAATTTAGTTCAAAAGAAATATGATCAACTGCTGGGTTTGGATAGATCTCTATTTCTTCTTTTTCTGTCTTTTCTATCTCCACTGCAACTACATCACTATATTCAAATTCACCATTAAAATCAACTTGCTTTAGTCTGTAGTAATTAATGTTTCTTGATTTTGCATCAGTATCTAAGAATTCATAAGCTATATTACTTGATGAATAGCCTGCCGCCGCAACATTTCCTATCGTCTCAAATACTCTTCCTTTTTCGTCTAACTTCTCTATTTCAAATCTATCGCTATTTTCTTCAGAACTAGTTTCCCATTTGACCAAAGCACCTCTTTCTACCTCTTCTGCCTCTAAAGAGGATAAAACTACAGGTAAAACAGCACCAACTTGTGGAACACCCACACTATGCAAATATCCATCATCTCCACTAGAGTTTGTATCAACACATACTTGTATAGTAAGAAATGAACCTACTATATTTGGTTGTGTAATATTATATATAAGTGGCCCAACTAAATTAGAGCAACTTGACCCTGAGACAGTATGTCCACTTGCCGGACAACTATTTATATTAGCAACTTGTGAAAAAGCTCCTCCGTCTACTGCCCATCTTACATCCATATAATCTGTACTTCCTACTGTCGTGGAATTCTCCCAAGTAGCGCCTATTGGTATTTCAAAATTTACATTAATACTTGCAACAGGAATTGCTGAAATATTCAACAATGGACTTTCCCAACAAGATTCTTCATCTACATCTTCAAAATGTAAATATCCTCCAGCTTTTGTGGATAATCCTTCACTATCGATTCCTGATAAATCTCCAACTATATCCCAGCTTACTCCAGAAAAATTTGTCGACGCACAAGAAAGAGAAGTTGGACCACAAGGCCCTGAAAGTATGCCTAGCCCAGGAATATTAAAATCCTCTAAATATTGAGCATTCATTGAAATAATAAATAAAAAAAGAAAACTGATAGTACTAAGTAAATGTCTCATCATAAATTGTTTTTTAGTTAAGGGAATGCAAAAACTGCATTCCCTATAAATTTTAATATGCTTAGCTTCTTGAAGGATAAGTTCCAACCAAAGCAATTATATAATTCATCCCTAAAGATGGTGATGCATTATTAATTGGCTGATTTCCACCTTGTAAAGTTCCAGCTGCCATATGTTCACCTGATGAAGGAGGTCCATATATATTACTTTCAGATAAAGCCATTGCTAAACCATTTGGCTCATCTCCTGTAGCATCATCACTAGAAGCAGGTATAGAAACAGATACTGTAGGTAAATTTGCCGCAGTAATACTAATGGTATTTGACCCATATCTTTCACCTAAAGATACTGGTGGTAAACCAGGTCCTGTTCCTTCTTGAACTGCTGTTCTTCCTCTCAAATCTGGCAAAGCAAATGTTGTTCTTCCATCGCCACCGTATGTTGTTCCTAAAATGGAAAACAACGCGTTATTTTGAGCAATTGATAAAAGTTGTCCTTGACAAAGTGCCCATCCTCTTGGAGCGAAATTGCCAGCGAATAAAATAACTTGTCCTATAAATGGATCCATAATATTTGTTTTTAAGGGTTATTGATTTAATTCAATACAAAGATTAAAAACAAAAACGGTCAAATATACAGGACAAATACGTCAATTGACAATACGTATTTATACGTGTTTTTTTTAAAAATAAATAATATAAAACCTATGAATTCTAATACAACTATTTCTTAAAAGTCATTAAAAATCGCACTCACAGCACTATTTTTTTTTAAATTAACTTCTATTTCTATTGGCTTTAACTCAAAATGTAATCAGCTTGCCTTTTTTCCTAAAGTGTCTTAAGTTTTATGGGTTGTAGAAATGAAAATAGTCACTCTTTGGCAACAAAAAAACCTACTTCAAAAACATATATGAAATATCATTAACTCAAACAACTACATTTAGAAAGTCAGAATATTTAAAGAACTTGAAAAGAAACATAACTTTAGATCACAGATGAAAAGGCAAAATGATATAACTTCGCATCCTAATTTTATGCTCTATGACGTTTTACGAATCGATTGCTCAAGGTATTCCTACTGAACTTCCACCTCCTGTTCAGCTTGACCCTAATATCAGTCATGCACCTAAAAGAAATATTTCAGAACTAAGTGCTGATGAAATTAAACTTGCTATAGAAAATGCTTTACGCTATTTCCCTACAGAATGGCATGAGGAACTAGCCGCAGAGTTTAAGGAAGAACTAAACAATTATGGTCGTATTTATATGCATAGATTCCGCCCTACTTACCCCATATTTGCAAGACCCATAACTGATTATCCGCACCATTCGACTCAGGCAGCTAGTATCATGTTGATGATACAAAACAACTTAGACAAATTCGTTGCAAAACATCCTCATGAATTAATAACTTATGGTGGGAATGGAGCAGTTTTTCAAAATTGGGCCCAATACCTTCTAACGATGAATTATCTGAGTAAGATGACTGACGAACAGACTCTCGTTCTTTACTCGGGACATCCACTTGGACTATTCCCTTCTCATAAAACTGCGCCAAGAGTGGTCGTAACTAATGGGATGATGATTCCTAACTATAGTAAAAAATCAGACTGGAATAAATACAACACGCTTGGTGTCACTAGTTATGGACAAATGACTGCAGGTTCGTTCATGTATATTGGTCCTCAAGGGATTGTTCATGGTACTACAATTACACTCCTAAATGCGGGTAGACTGAATGGCATTAATGACCTTTCTGGGCATATATTTATCACCTCAGGTCTAGGAGGCATGAGTGGAGCACAGGCGCTTGCTGCTATTATATGCAATTGTGTGGGAGTCTTAGCTGAAGTCGATCAAGACGCCATTGATCAACGGATTGCTGACGGCTATATCAAGAAAGAAAATGTATATCACAGCCTTCCTTCCTTATTAAAAGCTATGAAGGAAGCTCAAGCTGATAAAAAAGGAATAGCCATCGTGTATCATGGAAACATAGTAGATCTATGGGAAGCTGTGGTAGATGATGGAATGCATATTTCCTTGGGTTCTGACCAGACGTCTCTTCATAATATAGACGACATGGGCTATTGTCCTATAGGATATAGCTTTCAAGAAGCTGCTGACTTGTTAGTAAGTGATAAAGCAAAATTCGATCAGGAAATCAAGTCTACTCTTAAGCGTCATGTTGTTGCGATCAATAAATTAAGTGAGAGAGGCATGTATTTTTGGGATTATGGAAATGCATTTTTGAAAGAAGCTGGAAAGGCTGAAGCGGATGTTTGGAAAAACAAGTCTAAGAATCAATTTATTTATCCTTCTTATGTGGAGGACATCATGGGACCATTGTGTTTTGATTATGGCTTTGGTCCTTTCCGCTGGGTTTGCTGTTCTGGAGATATAGATGACCTGATGAAAACGGATAAGATTGCTGAAGAAGTTTTATTGGAAATGCGGGCTGGGGCGCCCAAAGAAATTCACGGTCAACTTGATGATAATATTCAGTGGATTCGCAACGCTAAAAGAGATATTCCGGTAGTAGGTTCTAAATCAAGAATCCTTTATGCGGATGCCGAAGGACGTATCAAAATAGCTTTAGCTTTTAATAAAGCAATCAAGGAAGGACAGTTAATAGGACCTGTTGTATTAGGTAGAGACCACCATGATGTTTCAGGGACCGATAGCCCTTACAGAGAAACTTCGAATATATATGATGGTTCAAGTTTTACCGCAGATATGGCTGTCCATAATGTAATAGGCGATTCTTTTCGAGGCGCAACTTGGGTATCTATCCATAATGGTGGTGGTGTAGGCTGGGGCGAAGTGATGAATGGAGGATTTGGGATGTTGATTGATGGTTCTGAGGAGTCAAGCTCCAAAATTAAAATGATGTTGCATTGGGATGTGAATAATGGCATTGCTAGACGAAATTGGGCAAGGAATCCACATGCCATTTCTACAATAAAAAGAGCTATGGAGGAAGAACCATTATTACACGTAACGCTTCCATCTTTAGTTGATTCATCCATTTTAGACAAGCTATAAGATGAAAGCAAAAATAGAATGGGAAAATGTAAATTATCAGGTGAATTTCGATGAGCCCATTGATATTTCTATTCCCCTAACTCCTAATGGAGATAATCCGAATTGCTTCTATGCTCCACCTTTTACCTCTGCTCCAGTGGAAGCTGGAGATTTTTTGGGTTCAACCCAAAAAGGCGGCTTAGTAAACTTTATGAATGTAAAAATTAATCCCCACGGCAATGGTACACATACAGAATGTTATGGTCACATCATGACCACAGATGATACTATAAATGGCGTTCTGAAGAAATTTATAATGCCAGCTATTTTATTGTCATCTTATCCTGAAATGAAAGAAAACGGAGATAGAGTTATCGACATGCAAACGCTTAAACTTCTTGACGAATTTAGCGATAATCCAGAAAACAAACTACCTGAAGCATTAATCCTTCGCACACTTCCTAATGACGATTCAAAAAAAACCAGATTGTATAGTGGCACTAATCCACCATATGTATCAGCAGCGTTTTTAACAGAGATTCGAAAAAGAGGCGTAAAACATTTTCTTCTTGACTTGCCCTCTGTAGATAGAGAAGAGGATGAAGGTAAACTTGTCGGACATAAAGCATTTTGGAACGTAAATGGAGAAATTGCAAAATTTAACACAATTACGGAATTGATTTATGTCCCACCATTAGCGAAAGATGGTTTATATTTGTTACAATTATGCATAGCAGCCTTCGAAATGGATGCTAGTCCCAGTAAACCAATAATTTACAAGATGCATATAGAATGAATCCTTTATCGTCACATACAAGATTGCGAAGTCTGTACAACAAATATTTGTACTTAGACGATAATGCTTATTATGATAAAAAGCGATTCTTCGAGCAAAACGAAAGTGACATTAAGAACATGAAATTATCTGATGCACTTTGGATAGAATCAGGTTATTTACAGGCACTTTTTATGACGAACGATTATGGAAGATTTTGTAAAAGATCTCAGGATTTTCTGGAGAAGCTAATCTTTCATAACATCTCTTACTTTAATGAAGAGATGCTTTTTGAAAAGCTTCTTCATCAGCGTGCATCAGCCTTTTATCAATTGAAAGATTATAAACAATCTATACATAATGCAAAAGAGCTTTTAAAAATCAATCCGTCAAGAAAAGACACAAGAAAAATTTTGTTTTACGCATTGAGGAGTTCACATGTAAAAACGTTAAAAGCAGTAAAGGCAGGATTCATGGCCTTCTTCATCTTTTCAGGAGTTCTTCTAATGATTCATCAGATCTTCATTTTATCCTTTAGACCTGACTTAAATATATTTTATGTTAAATTAATGGTGGGAATTTGTGTTCCGATCTTTCTGATATTACTTGGGGTAAAATGTGGTGTTGACATAAAATCTTTTCTACATATCAAAAAGTTATTGAAGAAGTAATCAGAATTAGTATCAGACTTTTCAGGTAAAATTTTGCCATTTTTTCTATTATTTTCATTTGCCTAGTGTCATTATGGCAAGATTCGTATAATAAAGTACACTGGAACGATTTATGGACAAAATGTTTCGTTATCTTTGCAGTCATTTTATACAAAAAAAGCAAAAATGCTAAATTTTATAAAGAAAATTTTCGGGACAAAATACGATAGAGACGTTAAGGAATATAGTCCCGTAGTAGAAAAAATAAATACTCATTTCGAACAATTTCAGAGTTTGAGCAATGATGAATTGCGTAATAAAACTTTTGAATTTAGAAATAAAATTGCGGATTATCTTAGCAATATAGATGCAGACATTGCATCCTTAAGAGGAAAAGCTGAACAAGAAGAAGATTTAGGAGCAAGAGAAGATATCTTTGATCAGATTGATGTAATTAAGAAAGATCGAGATAAAGCGTTAGAAGTCGTTTTAAAACAGATTTTACCAGAGGCATTTGCTGTGGTTAAAGAAACAGCCAGACGATTTACTCAAAATGATGAGCTTTCTGTTTCTATTACAGATACGGATAGAGAACTAGCAGGTAAAGGGAGAGATTATGTCAGCATCAATGGAGACCAAGCTATTTGGAAAAATGAGTGGGATGCTGCTGGAGGGCGAATTAAGTGGAATATGATTCACTATGATGTTCAGTTGATTGGTGGTATGGTACTTCATGACGGAAAGATTGCTGAGATGGCAACTGGAGAAGGAAAAACATTAGTTGCGACATTACCTGCATACTTGAATGGTCTTACAGGTCAAGGTATGCATGTCATCACAGTTAATGACTACTTGGCAAGAAGAGATCAGGAGTGGGTAGGACCAATTTTTGAGTTTTTACACCTTACTGTTGATTGTATTGACAAGCATAGACCGCATTCTGAAGGAAGAAAAAAAGCATATAGAAGCGATATAACTTACGGAACAAACAACGAATTTGGTTTCGATTATCTAAGAGATAACATGGTTCGTTCAGAAGGTGAATTAGTACAGGCAAAGCATCATTTTGCGATGATTGATGAGGTAGATTCTGTTTTGATTGATGATGCTAGAACACCACTTATCATATCAGGACCAGTTCCTAAAGGCTCAGAAGAACAAGAATACCAAGGTCTAAACCCAAAAGTACTTAAGCTTTATGGAGAACAGAAAAAACTAGCAACTCAATATTTGGCGGAAGCCAAAAAATTATTAAAAGATAACATCTCTGGTTATAATGAAGGTGAAGCTGGATTAGCTCTTTTACGAGCATTCAGAGCTTTACCAAAATACAGACCATTGATCAAATTCTTAAGTGAAGATGGTATAAAACAGGAGCTTAACAAAGCAGAGAATTACTATATGCAGGAGCAATCTAAAAACATGCATATAGCTGATGAGCCCCTTTTATTCACTATTAATGAAAAGACACGTTCTGTAAATTTAACAGAGAAAGGTGCTGAATATCTGGCGAAGGGAGAATCTGATGAAGGTTTCTTCGTGATGCCAGACATTACATCTGAAATGCAAGACATAGAGGAAAACGAGGAAATTAACGAAGATCAAAAATCAGAATTAAAGGAAAATTTAATACGAGAATTTACTGCTAAGTCAAAACGTCTACACTCTACAAATCAGCTATTGAAAGCATATACACTTTTCGAGAAAGACGAGGATTATGTAGTAATGGATGGTGAAGTAAAAATAGTGGATGAGCAGACTGGTCGTATGATGGAAGGACGTCGATATAGCGATGGATTGCACCAAGCCTTAGAAGCAAAAGAAAATGTAAAGATTGGTGACATCACACAAACGTATGCTACTGTTACCTTGCAAAATTATTTCAGAATGTTCCACAAATTATCTGGAATGACTGGTACTGCAGAAACAGAAGCGGGTGAGCTTTGGGAAATTTACAAACTTGACGTAGTAGTAATTCCTACGAACAGGCCAATAATTAGAGATGATAGAAACGATTTAATCTATAAAACAGAGAAAGAAAAATTCAATGCCGTTATAGAAGACATCGTGAAATTTTCAGGAGAAGGAAGACCTGTACTTGTGGGTACAACATCAGTAGATATTTCTGAAAAATTAAGTAGAATACTTAATCTTAGAGGAATTAAGCATAACATATTGAATGCAAAGCAACACCAAAGAGAAGCAGAGATTGTTTCAGAGGCAGGAAAGAAAGGTGCTGTAACTATTGCAACAAATATGGCAGGTAGAGGTACCGATATCAAACTTTCTGATGAAATAAAATCATTAGGCGGACTTGCAATAATTGCAACAGAGAGACACGATTCAAGAAGAGTAGACAGACAGTTAATGGGACGTTCAGGACGTCAAGGTGATCCAGGTTCTTCTCAATTCTATGTATCTCTGGAAGATAGGTTAATGAGGATATTTGGAGGAGAGAGAGTTTCTAAAATAATGGATAGACTTGGGCTAAAAGAAGGAGAAGTAATCCAGAATTCTATGATTACCAAAAACATTATCTCATCTCAGAAGAAAGTAGAAGAAAATCACTTTGGTACTCGTAAGAGATTGCTAGAGTTTGATGATGTAATGAACATACAAAGAGAGGCGATTTACGGTAAAAGAAATAATGCACTTTCTGGTGATAGACTATCAGTTGACTTATATAATAGGTTCATGGATTTGACTGAAAATATCCTTATTGATATTAGACAAAGTGGAACTTATGATGATTTCAAGAATGCCTCTATCTTAAAACTTGGGGTAGATCCTGAAATTGATGAGGCGGAATGGAATGAAGCATCTGAAGACAAACTTTTAGAGAAGTATCAGTCTCAGGTGATGGAGATGTATGAAAGAAAGAAGGAACAAATCAATAATGCGCTTTATCCATCTATCAAAAATGTACATGAGAACGAAGGTCATCGTTATAAAAGAATCATGATTCCTTTTACAGACGGAAGAAAAAGTCCACTTCCTGTATCTGCCGATATGCAACAGGTAGTAGATACAGAAGGAAGTGCGATAATGCTAGAAATAGAGAAAGCTATTACCTTAGCTTTAATTGATGAAAATTGGAAAGAGCATTTACGTCATATGGATGAGTTAAAGGAATCTTCACAAGCTGCTTCTTTCGAGCAAAAAGATCCATTAGTAATTTACAAAATGGAAGCATTTAATCTCTTCCAAAATGTGATTGGTTTAATAAACGAAGACGTTTGTTCTTACTTAATGAAAGGGAAAGTTATCGTACGCGATGATGTACAGGAAGCTACCCAACAAAAAACTGATTTAAGTAATACGAGAACTAGTAGAGAGCAAGAAGCAGCAAGAGCTGCTGCACAAAATGCAGGAAGAACTAGGAAAGTTGTAGAACAATATGTTCGTCAAGAACAAAAAGTGGGACGTAATGACCCTTGTCCTTGCGGTAGTGGTAAAAAATACAAATCATGTCACGGGAAATAGTAAATATAGCCCAGTATATTGACAATACACTTTTAAAGCCAACAGCAACCTTAGATGATCTAACTAGCTTTTGTAAAGCTTCATTAGAATTTGATTTTGCTTCGGTTTGTATTCCGCCTTTTTTTGTTTCTCAAGCAACAGAATTATTAATGGAATCCTCTATCGATGTGTGCACTGTTATCGGTTTTCCTTTGGGTTATAACCCAAAAGAAATAAAAAGAAAGGAAATCGAAATAGCAATGAAAGATGGAGCGGAAGAACTGGATATTGTATTGAACCAATCACTCTTACAGAGCGGCTCTTATAAAGAATTACTCGAAGAAATGCGTTGTTTGAATGACATCATCCATTCCAAATATGGGATAGTCAAATATATAGTTGAAACATCTTATCTGGATAAATCTCAAACAGATAAAGTTTTAGACCTTTGTTTAGATTCCAAAGCAGATTTTATTAAAACTTCAACTGGATTTGCTCCAAAAGGTGCAGAATTATCTACTGTAAAAAAGTGGAAAAAACACATTGGAAAAGAAAATTTAAAAATAAAGGCATCGGGAGGTATTAAAAATTCAAAAGAAGCAGTTAGCTTTATAACTTCAGGAGCAGATAGAATTGGTTGCTCCAGTGGAATTTCTATAGTAAACGAATATGAGAATATATAACTTAATTTTTGCGCTTCTTTTTCTATTATGCTTTAACTTCTCAGCTCAAGCCCAAGTTGTAATAAATGAAGACATAGAAATTGCAAAAGCCCTAGAATATTACAAAACGCTAGCAAATTCTGTTGATCATGTTAATGGATGGAGAATCCAGTTGATCAACACTGATAATAGAAGACAGATGGAAGCTGCGAGATCAAAGTTTAGTGCAGAATATCCATATCTAAAAATGACATGGGAACATGTGCAGCCTTACTATAAAGTTAAAGTAGGTGCTTATAAAGATAAAATGGAATTAGAAGCCTTTCTTCGCGAGCTAAAAGATGATTTCCCAAGAGCAATTCCGGTAAGAGATAAGATTTATAAATCAGAATTAGAACTGTAGTATGTCGACGGCTACACGAGCTTACAGCAAATCGTATGACTGGATTACGATTGCATTATATGCATGCTTGGTTATAGTCGGACTTCTAATGCTTAATGCTGCAGTTTATGATCCAGAAGTTTCAAAATCTCCTTTTTCGCCAAGTTCGCCATTATTTTCACAAACTATTTGGGCAATCATTTCATTTATTGCTTTTTGGTTAGTTATTAATCTTGACTGGAAGATATGGCATTCTATTGCCTATCCACTTTATGGTTTTTCAATTTTTCTCTTAATTGCCGTCATGTTATTCGGGCCAGAAATTAATGGAGCTAGATCTTGGTTTAGAATAGGAAGCTTTAGCTTTCAACCATCTGAATTTTCCAAGTTAACTACAGCATTAGCACTAAGTGCATATCTAACTGTATATAAATGTGACTTAAAAAAATGGCGATCAAGGTTGATTGCTTTTGGAATAATAGTTTTACCTGCCACCTTAATTATTTTACAAGGTGATCCTGGTTCAGCAACAATCGTACTAGCACTCTGTGCTGTTTTTTATAGAGAAGGATTACATAGTAGTTTTTTCGTAATTGGATTATGTATATTTCTTGCATTTGTATTAACCATAATGTACGAACCGCTCATAGTTATTCCACTTTTCATGGCAGCTATGGCACTCATATATATCACAAATCTTAAGAATAAAAGGACAAGTTTAATTATTCTATCCATTCTACTTCTCATACATATTGTTCTTTGGAATATTGATTTTTCTCACTATCAACACCTTGAAAATATAGATCGCAAACAAGTATTAATATGGCTAGTAATCACGGACTCTATATTAATTCTAGCCAGCTCTCTTTATATGTGGGTAAATCGTGCCAGACAACTAGTTACCATATTATTACCTGCTATTTTGATCATATCAAGTTTATCAATAGGAACAAACTACATTTTTAACAATGTTTTGAAACCCCACCAACAGGATAGGATAAATGTATGGTTGAAACCTTCTGAATGTGATCCAAGAAAAAGTCTTTATAATATAATCCAATCAAAAACAGCTATTGGTTCAGGTGGATTAACAGGTAAAGGTTATTTGAATGGAAATATGACTGAACTTGATTATGTTCCAGCCCAAACTACTGACTTTATTTTTAGCATTGTGGGAGAAGAACAAGGTTTTTTAGGTGTATTTAGTATAATAGCTCTATTTGGTATATTAATTTTTAGAATACTTAACATAGGTGAAAATGCCAAAAACCTTTTTGTGCGGAGATACGCCTACGCTATAGCTAGCATTCTATTCTTTCATGTATTTATAAATATAGGAATGACTATGGGAATCTGTCCAGTAATAGGAATTCCTCTTCCATTTATTTCTAAAGGTGGAACTTCACTATTGTTCTTTTCAATTATGATTGGTATTTTGGTAAAAATGGAATATTCCAGATTAGAATAATCATTTGAAAATGAAAGAAATATTAGACTTTACTTTATTTAAAATAAATGAAGAAATCATCATTAGTGTAAGATCTATTATTCTAATCATTATTGGATATGCGCTAACCAAACTAATAGTTTATCTAGTTAGAAGAGTATTAAAAGCTTATCTAAATACTAGAAAGATAGATGTTGGAAGATCTTATACTATAGTTACTTTAGTTAAGTATATAATCTATATCATTGCCTTTCTTACAGTCGTCAATCTTCTAGGGATAAAGTTAAATTATCTTCTAGCAGGATCTGCTGCTCTTTTAGTCGGTGTAGGTATAGGATTACAATCAACCTTTAACGATTTTTTCTCTGGTATAATACTATTAATTGATGGAACTCTTGAAGTAGGTGACATTCTGAGGATAGAAGATAAGAACTACAAAGTGAAGTATATTGGTCTTAGAACTTCAAAGATGATAGATATTAGGAATCACTTGCACATCATACCGAATTCATTATTAGTAAATAATAAAGTTGATAATCTAAGTGATGCAAAATTACCTATCCAATTTTTCGTAGATGTGGGAGTCGCATATGATAGTGATATAAAGCAAGTAGAATTGCTATTATTAGAAGTCGTAAAACCCTTCAATAAATACAAGATGTCCTATTTACCAAATGTATTTTTAGTAGAATATGCAGATTCATCCATAAAATTTCGCTTAACTTTTTATACCAATGAAATTTTCAGAATCGAAAAAACATTAAGTGACATAAGAAAAGAGATATTCTTTTCATTCCAAAAAAATGGTATCGAAATACCATTCCCCCAACAAGACATTTGGCTTAGAAGTAATGAAAACGAGGCAAATGAGGTGATAAAAGGTTCAAAATAATGATTTTCAAGGAAATGTATTAATTTTTTTTTGCATAAATCTGCAAAAAAACGCTCAAATATTTTTTTAACTAAAATATTTTATGAAATTTGCGTGCCCAATGGAAAACCTAAGCAAAACATAATCGTAACTAATTAATAACCAAAGATATAGTTAAATGAGAAAAGCAGATTTAGTATCTATCATTTCAGAAAAAACTGGAGTAGCTAAAGTTGACGTTTTAGTTTCTTTAGAAACATTTTTCACAGAAGTAAAAGATACATTAGGTTCAGGAGAGAACGTATATGTTAGAGGATTCGGATCATTCGTGATAAAGAAAAGAGCTAAGAAAATAGGAAGACACATAAAGAAAAACGAAGCTATTGAAATACCTGAACATTATATTCCTGCTTTCAAACCTGCAAAGATTTTTGTAGACCAGGTAAAAGATAATGTAAACTCTTTACCTAAAGATAAATAACATGAGTAGGAAAACTAGCCAACTAATAGCAATTGGAATTACTGTTTTATTAGTGCTGGTTTTTTACTTTGGTTGTAGTAGGGTTGACCCCAAAATTGCAAAATCTGAGAATTCTCGGGGTGCAAATTTTTCAGTCACTGGGATAGAGAATATTCGGAAAGATGTTTTCGAAAATATTGATCCTCAGACAAAATCTTACTACAATGGACTAACACTTGAACTAGAAAATGCTGAAGATGACAGTATGCGCATTGAAGCATTAAAAAACATTTCAGGATTTTGGTATCGTTCAGGAGAATATGCTTTAGCAGGTAATGCAGCAGAAGAAATTGCTAAATTATCAGAGAATGCAACAAGTTGGTCCATAGCAGCAACAACGTACGGTGCTGGTGTTACTCAAGGAAAAACTGATTTAAAACGAACTTTTAATCAGTCGAAAGCTGTTAATGCTTTTGAACAAGCAATTTCACTTGATCCTGACAATACAACACATAAAACTAATCTTGCTGTTGTATATGCCGAAAAACCACCTCAGGACAATCCTATGAAAGGTATCGTAATGCTACTTGACTTGGATAAAAAATATCCTGAAAATGTAGGAGTTCTCTATCAACTTGCAAGATTTGGCCTTCAAACTAATCAGTTTGACAAAGCCATACCGAGATTAAAAAAGATAATAGAGTTAAACCCTGAACTTTCTAAAGCACATTGCCTTTTGGCAGAAGCCTTTGAAAAAATAGATAAAAAAGAAGAAGCACTAGTTCACATGGAAAAGTGTAATTCTTAAAGAAATAAATTTTATAATTTAAAACTAAAAGTATGCCTTGCGGTAAAAAAAGAAAAAGACATAAGATCTCTACTCACAAAAGAAAAAAGAGACTTAGAAAAAATAGACACAAGAAGAAGTAAATTCTGATATGAGAGAAACTTATGTTTTATAAGTTCTTTTCAAAAATCTACTAACTTGAATATAAAACAAGTTAGTAGATTTCTTATTCTTTGTAATAAGGTATCAAAATTTTTCAAAAGGTGCGATATATGTAGATAATTATATCTTTCTAAGTAGCATTTTTCGTCCTTTCCCAACGTTCATCGTTGTTATCTATCATATTTTATTAACATTATATTGGCTATCACTCCTGTAGTGAATTAGCCTATTGCTGTTTGTATTCTACATATCACCACAAAAAGTAAATCGTGGATAAAGAATTAATTGTCAATAAATCTGCTGGAAAAGTAGAAATGGCATTGTTAGAGGATGGAAAACTTATGGTAGTTCAAACACAAACTACCGACGAAGATTTATTAGTAGGAGATATTTTCCTAGGAAGTATAAAAAAATTAATGCCTTCACTTAATGCTGCATTTGTAGACATAGGTGTAAGAAAAGATGCATTTCTTCACTATACTGACTTAGGACCCCAACTTCGTTCATTGATCCGTTTTACTGATATGTCGAGGACTGGAAAAAATAGAAATGCCTTATTAGGTAATTTCAAACTCCAACCAGATATTATCAAAACAGGAAAAATTGATCAAGTACTAGCTAAAAAGCAACTTGTACTTGTTCAAATAACAAAAGAACCGATAAGCACTAAAGGACCAAGACTAACTAGTGAACTTACCATTCCAGGTAGATATGTAGTCCTTTCACCTTTCAACCAACATGTAGCAGTATCAAAGAAAATACCAGATGCAGAGGAAAGGAAAAGACTAAAATTACTTATTGAAAGTATTCGACCTAAAAATTTTGGAGTTATTGTTAGAACTGCTGCTGCAGGAAAGATGGTTGCAGATCTTCACGAGGAAATCAGACAACTTACTGAAACTTGGAGATCAATTCACAAACAACTTAAATCAGCAGAAGAACCTAAAAAACTTGTAAGTGAAATTGACAAAACTTCATCTTTTATTAGAGATGTTTTAAACGAAGACTTTACGAAAATAGTAGTGAACGATGGATCGATGTACCAAAACATCAAAGGCTTAATGAAACAAATCGCTCCTGAAAAAGCAAAAATCGTTTCTAATTATACAAGTCAAAAACCCATCTTTGATACCTTCGGAATCAATAGACAAATAAAAGCTTCTTTCGGAAAGAACTCTACTATGAATAGTGGAGCATACCTCGTAATAGAACACACCGAAGCTATGACCGTTATCGATGTAAATAGCGGTCCGAAAATGCAACGTAATGATCAAGAAAATGCCGCTCTATCTGTCAATTTAGAATCTGCAAAGGAAATAGCTAGACAACTCAGACTTAGAGATATTGGAGGTTTAATCATTATCGATTTTATTGATATGCGTAAACAAGAAAATAAAGCTCAGCTGTACAGAGAAATGAAAAGCTTTATGGCAGATGATAGGGCTCAGCATACAATTCTACCTTTAAGTAAGTTCGGTTTAATGCAGATTACTCGTCAGCGTACTAAGCCAGTTGTGAAAATTGACACGAGCGAGCAATGTTCTAATTGTAATGGAACAGGTAAATCGCAAGCTTCTATTTTGATAACTGATAGTATCGAAAATGACTTGGATAGAATAATGAATTCTAATCCTAAATCCAAAGTAAATCTTGAAGTTCATCCGTTCATCTATTCCTACTTTACAAAGGGAATTCTAGGAAAGAGATTTGAATGGTTTAGAAAATATTATTCATGGATTAAAGTAAAGGAAAATAATGACTTTCATCTAAATGAATATAAGTTCTTTAACAAAAAAGGCGATGAGATTCGCTTAACACATACTTAATGATTTCACTTAATGAATTGCCTTTACATTGTAAAGCAAGAATAGTACAAGTAGACGATAGTTTTCTTGAATTGCAGATGATCTCCAAAGGTCTAATAACCGGCGGAATAATAGAAGTGAGCAGAAAGACCCTTGGTGGAACCTGCCTTTATGTGGACACCAACACGCATGCAATTGCTCTGCAAAAAACTCTCGCTAACAACATCTATGTAGAAGAGATTTGATGAAGAAGATAGCAATAATTGGTAATCCGAATAGCGGAAAGTCGAGCCTTTTTAATGTGCTTACGGGATTAAACCAAACCGTAGGAAATTTCCCAGGTATTACTGTAGAGAAAAAATCTGCAAAAGTAGTTAGCGAGGAAAAAGAGGAGGCAATTCTTATTGATTTTCCGGGACTTTATTCACTTTATCCTAATTCCAAGGACGAACAATTAGTAAGTGATGTATTGACGGATGCAACTCATGATTCGCATCCTGATAGAATCATTTATGTAGCAGATGCCCTTCAGTTAGACCGCCACTTATTGCTAGCTACCCAAATAATTGACATGGGTTTTCCTCTAGTGCTTGCTATAAATATGGTTGATATTAGCAAGGAGAAAAACATCAAACTTAATCTTCTATTTCTAGAAGATAAACTAGGTGTTCCTGTTATTCCTGTAAGTGCTAGAACAAAGGAAAATATTGATGAACTAAAGCGAGAGATATTTGATGAAGATTTGGCTCGGAGGCCCAAAGTCATCCATCAAAAAATCACAAAGGAGAAAAATAAAGATCTTGATTTTCAGGTCAAAGATACTATGTCAAGATATGACATTTTTACTCCTTGGATTTCAACAGTTGTTATCGATGAAACAAAAGATAAAGCAACTCGTACGAGTAAGATTGATGCTATTCTAACGCATAAAATTATAGGTCCATTCATATTTTTTGCTTTAATGCTTCTTGTATTTCAAGCTTTGTATTCTTGGTCTTCTGTGCCAATGGATTTAATAGAATCCGGTTTTGCTTGGTTAGGAAATATGACGAAGTTCATTTTTGGGAGTGGCTGGTTTAGTAGTTTAATTGCTGATGGAATTATTGCTGGATTAGGTGGCGTTGCCGTTTTTATTCCCCAAATATTATTGTTGTTTCTCTTCTTAGGGATACTCGAAGAAATAGGATATATGTCTAGAGCAATCTATCTTTTTGATGGATTACTGAGAAGGTTTGGATTAAGCGGTAGAAGTGTAGTCGCTTTGGTTTCTGGTGGAGCTTGTGCGATTCCTGCCATCATGTCTACACGTACGATTTCTAGTTGGAAGGAAAGATTAATAACTATCATGGTAACACCTTTGATAAGCTGTTCTGCAAGACTTCCTGTATATCTGATACTCATAGGTTTTATCATACCTGAAAAAACAGTTGTTGGATTCTTTTCGCTTCAAGCTCTATTTTTCATGGGTATTTATCTTGTCAGCATAATTGCAGCTTTAGGTTCAGCTTGGGTCATGCATAAAATCATGAAGACTAATGAAAGAAGTTTCTTACTTATGGAACTTCCTCGTTATAAAAAACCCATATGGAGAAATGTACTTTTAAAACTCAAAGAAAAAGTATTTAGCTTTATATGGGATGCTGGAAAAATAATCTTTTTTATTTCTATCCTACTATGGTCTTTAGCAAGTTTTGGTCCATCTAAAAACAAAAATGCAGCAATAGAAGATGCTAAAAATTATGCACTTATTAATGACCTTAGTACTGAAGAACGTGCCAATCTTATAGCTTCTACTGAGCTAGAATATTCCTACGCAGGAATTCTCGGCAAAACTATAGAGCCTGTTATAAGACCCTTAGGTTACGACTGGAAAATAGGAATTGCATTGATTACAAGTTTTGCCGCTCGTGAAGTCTTTGTTAGTACCATGGCCACCATCTATGCCGTGGGAAGTGAAGATGAAAAAAACCTGAAAGAAAAAATGCGTGATGAAACCCATTCTATATCAGGTGAAAAGGTCTATACTACGGCAACTGCCATGTCACTTTTACTCTTTTATTTATTTGCTATGCAATGCATGAGCACCTTAGCAGTGACTAAACGCGAAACAAATTCATGGAAATGGCCGATAATACAATTTATATTTATGACCGCTCTAGCCTATCTCTCTGCTTTTACAGCATACCAATTATTATCTTAGCATGAAAAAGAATTGGGACGCAAACGATGAAAGATATTTTGGGATTGGTGTTTACCAACCGAAGACAGAAGAGAACATAGGTACATTATGGAGAACAGCTTTCGTGTATGGAGCAAGTTTTATCTTCATCATTGATGCGAAATATAAAAAGCAGAGAAGTGATGTCTTGAAAACTTGGTCTAAAATCCCTCTTTTTCAGTATAACACTACACAGGCTTTCTTAGATACAGTTCCTTATAGTTGTAAAATTATAGGTATAGAAATGGAAGAAAATTCTATTCCAATAAAGGAATACGAACATCCTTTTCGAGGTATTTATTTATTGGGTTCAGAAAATAACGGTTTACCAAAAAAACTTCAAGAAAAGTGCCAAGATCTAATTGTTTTACCCGGTAAAAGATCACTTAATGTTGCTGTTGCTGGAAGCATTGTCATTTTTGATAGAATTAACAAATTGGGATAATCTAATTCTTATTTCAATTTCTATTTCCCGTTCTATTTTTTGCTTATCTAAATTTAATTGTTTGAACAACAAAATGTACTTTTGGAATACTTATACCAATTTAAGGCTAAAATAAGGTATGTATTTGGATCGAAAAGTCGAACATTCGAGCTAATTCGTATAAAACAACATACTACTTACTTATTAATAATTACAACTTAAAATGAATAACATCAAATTCGATTCATTGTCTCTTTCAGTTCTTTCATTCAACAAATTCTTAGCCTTAATAATGCTATGCATACTTCCATTTATATTATCCTCACAAATACAAATAGGAGATGACATAGATGCAGAGTCAGCTCTTGATTTTTTTGGTTTTTCTACAGCTATGTCTAATGATGGACTTATAATAGCTATTAGTGCTCCATTTAATGATGAAGCTGCATCAAATGCTGGTCACGTAAGAGTTTTTAGAAGAGAACTTAATAGCTGGGTCCAAATGGGAGAAGATTTAGATGGTATTGCGGACGATGATAATTTTGGAAGATCAGTAGATTTATCAGCGGATGGAACAACTCTAATTGTAGGAGCAGATAGAGACGATGATGGTTTTCTAAATGCAGGAAAAATAAATGTCTTCAATTGGGTTAATGACCAATGGATAGAGAAAGGTAGTCCTATTTTAGGGACAGGATCTTTTGATCTTTTTGGAAAAAGTGTTGCCATTTCTAGTGATGGAAATACAATTGCTGTTGGAGCTCCTTCTAATTCAGACGCTGCAACTTCATCTGGCCAAATTAGAGTATTTACTTTCGAGAACGGAGATTGGGTGCAAAAAGGAGAATCAATAAATGGAGAAAAGAGCTTCGACACTTTTGGTACAAATCTGGCTATGTCCAATGATGGAACAAAACTAATTATGGGCTCTCCTTTAAGTGAAGATATTGAAGCAGAACAAGGTAGTGTTAAAATATATGAATATGTAAATGGTGAATGGTCAAAAGTAGGAATTACAATTTTCGGAGATAGTGCTTTTGATCGTTTTGGGAGTTCGGTTGCTATTTCTGGTGATGGAACTACATTTGCCGCCTATTCTCAAGGAAACTTGCAAAATGGTACTTCTCAAGGATACACCAGGGTTTTTACATTCGAAGAGGACACCTGGGTTCTAAAAGGAGAAACAATTTTTGGAGAAGCTGAGGGAGATGGTGACAACCCTAGTTCATCTAACAATATCGCTTTATCAACGGAAGGAAATATTGTTCTTATAGGTGTTAGAAGCAATGATGGTAATGGAGAAGATGCTGGTCATGCAAGATTATTCGAATTACAGAATGACCAATGGTTACAGGTGGTTAATGACTTTGATGGTGAAGCAGCTGAAGACTTATACGGTCATAGTGTTTGTATGTCAGGTGATGCAGTAACAATTGCAATTAGTGCTAGAAATAATGAAGGTAGTGGAACTAATGCAGGTCATGTGCGAGTTTTTGGTCTTGAAGATTTTCTTACTAACATTGAACTAACAAAGGAAATAAATTTTAATATCTATCCTAACCCTACGTTTAATGAAATATTCATCAGCTTAGAAAATCAAGTAATTTTACAGCAAGCGTTAATCTATAATCAACGTGGTCAGTTAGTAAAAACTACAAAAGAAAATAGAATCCTTGTCTCAGACTTAAATACTGGAATCTACTTTATTGAAGTAAAAACAGATCAAGGAAATGCTTCGAAAAAAATTATTATCGAATAATTCAAATTGCACTTTAGAATTGAGGAAAATAATTTGACTATTAATTTTTTTTTGAGTTAAAAACGCAGGCATAGCAGCGCTTCAATTTGTATGATTTCACCAATTTAAGCTTAGAATGAGGTAGCAGATTTGGAAAGTAAAAAGTCATTCTACAAGGCAGAAATTTATTGCAAACATACGAGTTACGAAATCAATTTCTAACGAAGTAGAATGGGTTTACGATCCAAATATATACCTTATTTTAGCCTTAAATTGGTATTACTTATGAGTAAAAAACATTTGAAAACAGCTCTGATTACTGGTGCGAATTCAGGTATAGGAAAACAATCTGCGATTCAATTAGCTGCCAAAGGTTACCGAGTATTTGTTGGGGCAAGGAACCTAGAACGAGGAAATAAGGCTGTAACAGAAATTAAACAACAATCGGATTCAGATCATGTTGATCTGCTTCTCATCGATCTTTCATCAAAAACTTCTATAGCTAAAGCTGTTCAAGAAATTCAGGATAAAATAACTGTATTGGATGTATTGATTCATAATGCTGCTGCATTTGACATCTCACAAAAATCAACTAGGCAATCAGTTGATGGCATAGAAAGTATATGGGCTACGAATCATATCGGTCCAGTTTTATTGACGAATGGACTATTAAATATGTTGAAGAAAAGTAAACAAGGTCGTATTCTTACAGTCTCCTCTAAAGGACTTTTGGTTTACCCAAAGCTAAAAGTTGATCTGGAGGATCCCGAGTTTAAAAATCGAAAATTCAGTGTTACCAAAGCATATTATCAATCGAAACGTGCACAAATCATGTACACCTTACATCTTGCTGAAACTCTAAAACCATTCAATATTACAGCAAATTGTATTCGAGTCACCAATGTGAAAATTGACATAAATCGATACCCGGATATCTCTTCCTTCATGAAATTCATGTATTCCTTTAAAAGCAAGTTTTCTATTTCTCCTGAAGAAATGGCAGAGACATATACCTATCTAGCAACATCAGATAAAGTAAAAGATATCACGGGCCAACATTTTGATGAGAAGAATAAAATTGTAAAAATCACTCCTTATAGCTCAGACAAATCGAATATTGCTCAAGTCATGGAGTTAACGAATAGGTATTTGTTATAGAGATTAATAGCATTTTTCCAAGCTGACTTTACTCTCTTTTTCTGGATAAATAAAAGTCCATAAGCCACATTTTTCATGGGGAATTTCCATACCATCATTCAAGCCAAGATAATTAAATAAATCTTCACTAGCGTAATAATACCCTTTTACATGAATGTTTTCTTTGATGTTTTTTCGATGAAAAAAAGCCTTTTTTTCTTCATTTCTATGCACAAGGTATTCTGAATAAAATGTTGAATGCCCATATCTTCTATATAGAACAAGTTTTTCTCTTAAGTTTTCAGAATGAAATTCTAAGACCGTTCTTCTTGATCCATGTCCACCTCTTGATATAATCCTAATTCCATCAATGTCGTCTTCAATATTCGAGAAAGATTTATCTCTATAGGTAAATGATACGGTAGAATCAACATGTATAGAAATCGTATCTAGCCCTAATTGAAGAAAGGCAAAATTTAATCCTTGTACTGTATAAACGGAATTGAATAAATCAAAATCAACAGCCCATAAACTATCCAAATTGATTTGAGAAAAAGCATTAAAAGAAACAAATAAACAAGAAATAGATAAGAGATACTTCATGAATAAAATAACGAGCACCTTATATTGTTATTGCATTATGGAAATAGCACCTCTTTTTTGGGCTTTAAGCCCAAAAACTAATCAAAAAATAATCCTAACTTTCGATAATCGCACCAATACATTCGAAGTATTCATCTATAGCAATAGAATTTCTAATCATGACTAAAACAAGATTTATAGCCTTCGCGATAATCATAGTGATCGTTTTGCTCATTTCATTTATCAAAAAAATTGAAATAGAAAATGAAGGCCATAATTATTTTGGCTTTCAAGTATGTTCGTTTCTAGGTATAGAAAACATTCGAAAAGAATGGGGAATGACAAGAAACATTGATTTTCAGTTTTATTCTAATGATTTTTATACCGATTCTGTTTCTATAGAAATTAATAATAACTCTCTATCTAAATTTTATACTTTTTCATTTCCTGGAAAAATGCCTGTACTTTACATACATGATGTGGTATGTATAAATTCAATATGCGATACAATAAATATGAACCCATATGGATGTGGAACAGGAATGTATATCCGAAGAGTTGAAGATAAAAAGCTCAGCGAAAATTGGTCATTTAACCTGAAAGAAGATATAGAACTATACGTCAAAGACACCATAATTCCTGATTCTATCCTTTTACAAAAAAGGCTCACTTGCTTTGAACTGCCGTGGAGTTTGTATAAGGCCACTGATATCTATTCTAATAAACTAGTATTAGTAAAAGACGATATAAAAAAGATCCTTGAAAAATGACAGTAATGGAATGAAATCAATAATTCACTCCTTTCATTACTTCGAAATAAACTAAGCAATTAAGACTTAAATCTACTTATATAAAAAGTAGCTGTATATTTGCTATTCTTTGGGCTTAAAGCCCAAAATAAAGACGCCTAAAATAATCCTGTAATTACTTTTTCTTCAGTGATACCTTCTGCCTCCGCTTTATAATTACGAACAATTCTATGTCTCAATACATAATTAGCTACAGCTCTTACATCTTCTATATCAGGTGAATACTTTCCTTGGATAGCAGCATGACACTTAGCACCTAACACAAGATACTGTGATGCTCTGGGACCTGCTCCCCACGAGATATAATCGTTCACTTGCTGAGTAGCTTTTTCTCTACCTGGACGCGTTTTTGCTACTAAAGTAACTGCATATTCTAACACATTATCAGCAATAGGAATTCGTTTGATTAAGTCTTGGAAAGCCAAGATCTGATCGCCTGTAACGATATTATTAAGCGTTACCTTCTTATTACTTGTTGTTCCTTTTACCACTTCTAATTCTTCTGCATAAGAAGGATAATCAAGAGGTATATTAAACATGAATCTATCTAACTGCGCTTCAGGCAATGGATATGTTCCTTCCTGTTCTATAGGATTCTGTGTCGCTAATACAAAGAATGGTTTAGGCAATTCATATCGCTGTCCATTTACGGTAACACTTCTCTCTTGCATCGCTTCTAGTAATGCTGCCTGTGTTTTAGGAGGTGTACGGTTAATCTCATCCGCAAGTACAATATTCGAAAATAAAGGTCCTTTATTAAACTTGAACTTTCTTGAGTCATCTAGTATCTCAGCACCAGTTATATCTGTTGGCATTAAATCCGGCGTAAACTGAATTCGTTTAAAATCCAGATCTAATACTTGACTTATGGTAGATACCAATAAGGTTTTTGCTAAGCCTGGTACACCTACTAATAAACAGTGACCATTACTAAACATGGAAATTATTACTGACTGAACTACGTCTTTTTGTCCTATAATTACCTTGCCTATTTCGCTTGAAAGATCCTTAAATGACTGGGCTAACTGATCAACACCCTCTTTATCTGATGAAAATTGCATATACTTTTTTTCTTAACGACGCCAAATTTATAATTAAATATATAAGAACGTGAAAAAAAGCAATATGTTATTAAAGAATTAACAATGCAATTAACAATTAGTAGTTATAACATGAACATTTAGCAGCTGATAATATGCAATTATTGGTGCAATACAAATCTTAAAGTTTTAAATTCAACCTATTCGAAACAATTAAGTGACTATCTACCTGACCTATAAATCTGCATCTTTTGCCCGTTTATCTCAATAACATACTCCAAGTTAGGTGAAACATGTAATTCTGCACCGTGGAAAATTTGATATTTCGAAAAATCATCTAATCGATATACATAATACGTTCCCAGTTTATTATATACTAATAAATCTTTGTATTCATCTGAATATAAATCAGGATATAAGCGGATTTGACTTCCCATTTCTCCTCTAAATTTTTTAACAAAAGATCGATCCTCTAGTTTTACAAGTTTCTTTTCTTCGGAAACTCGATCATAAATTAATACATTAGATTTAGAATCGATTCCAAAAATTGAATTCGAAGAATTAAACTTAAATTTTTCTTCTGTAAATTTATCAAAATCAAATTTCACTAAATCATTTTCACTATTTACCCAATATTGCCTATTTGTAAACCAATCTGGATAACCGAATGTCTGTCTTCCCCTTGGGTATATTAACTTATAAGAAGGGGATTTAAAACTAACAGCATCTTTCTTACTCACTTTGATTGCATCATCTTCAATTGTATAAACGGACAGAGGCTGAGTATCATAATTTAAAGGTATTATAGTAAACTGATTCCTGTTGAAAAACCGTATTTGTCCAGTATATTCTGCGGAGATTGTCCATTCTTGATTCGTTTTAGAATTTCTCATCTTAATAACTAATCCTTCTTCTGTATCCTCTATATACCCATAAATAGAATGGTCATCATTAGAATGAATATTTTTTATAACCTTCGTTTTAGCTGAAGTTATTTGTTCTATTTTTTTTGTCTCTAAATGATAGGTATAAACGATATCATCGCTTGTGTAAAAAAGTAATTTAGAATCTAATGATATACCTTTATAGACTAATTTAGGCGTTCTGAAATTTTTCACCTCTAAAATTTCATTATCTACTAAATCAACAGAATGAAAGTTTAATCCATTATCAACTTTATCTGAAAAAATTCCATGATTATTTCCGTTTGAACCTATATGAAATACTTTTGTAAAGTTTGTTAATCTGTAAATGGCTTTTCCTGAAGCTGCATCCCTATACCTAGCTGATCCATTTCTTGTTCCTACTGAAATTATATCATCCGTACTCTGCAGTATAGATCCATGACTACCATAATTTTTAGAATATAACTTTTCTAGAGTTGGCAACGAATAAACCTCGTAAGAAGCTACTTTTTTTATTGCAACTGCTTTATTCGAATGCACTAAAATTGGTCTTCCATACATGCTTTGTTGTATAGAATAATTAGTTTCTAAATCTGTACTTTCAACAATTAACTCTTGGCCCTTTATGTAACCTTTATATCCATTATCCGATATATAAATTAGCTCTCTATTTGGTCCTTCATCTTGAAATAATGTGTCAATTTTCGTTAAATCATTTTCATCAAAAATAAGATCATAAAGATGTTTTTTGTTTTTTTTATAAAAATCTTTTCTAGCATAAATAGCGGCTATAATTTTATTTCCACTTTTAGACATTCCAGAACAAATATTACCTTCAAGAAAAAATCTCTTTGTAACCTTTTTCTCTTTCAAATTCAATAAGGACAGTGTTCTTTCTTGAGAAGTAATTGCAAAAGGAATCTTATCAAACGTCTTTACATGAAAGGACTTTGTTTGATCATCGACAAATTGAATATTTAAAGATTCATCTATCACTGTAGTCAATCCAGCACTAACATAAACTTTCGCAGCTTCATTCCACTCTAAAACTGAACGGTAGAATTCTTGAAATCTCATAGAGTCAGCAAAAAACACGTGATCTAATACATATAGTGAATCCAATAAGGGATCCTGACTTAATTGATCAAGAAAAAAGACTGAATCTTTAGGCATGATTTTTTGACTATTCATTACCGCTTCATCATTATCTTTTCTCACATAGCTACAGGAATAAGCCATTAGCAAAAGGAAAAAATAGAAAAAGAAGAATTTGTATTTCATAGTATAAAAAATAATGAAACGAATACTTTAGTCTTTAAATTTATACAATCATCTTTGATCAAACTATGAAATATTTAACTCGCATTATACAATAGAAAATCTATTCTGACCAGAAATGCCTTCCTAAGTTTTGATTATCGGTCAGGCATTACAAAGTTACATAATGTGGGTTAAAAGAATATTTGAAAGAACCGTTAATATGCTTATCTAATTATGTTACAGTAAACATATATTTATATTTGTTTTCATCCTCTTTTTAAGTGCATCTAATATTTTCATATTGTTTGAATACACCTTCTATCATGATTGCATTCTCTCTGAATAAATTGAACCAACACTTCATAATTTTCGTTATAAGCTTACAATAAATATCTAATGAAAATCGCTGTTTTTCGTAAAGCCCACTTTAATGCCGCTCATAGACTTTATGTCAAAAACTGGAGTGACGAAAAAAATGAAGAAGTGTTCGGTCTTTGTAATAATCCTCATTATCACGGCCATAACTACGAACTCGAAGTAAAAGTAGTTGGTGAAGTTGATCCCGTTACCGGTTATATGATCGACATGAAATACCTCAAAGAAGTCATCAAATCAAAAGTTGAAGATAAACTCGACCATAAAAATCTTAACCTTGAAGTGGAAGAATTTTTCGACAAAAACCCTACCTGTGAAAATATCACTTACCTGATTTGGGAAATTATAAGCAAAGAACTTGGAGAAGCATATGAAGTAACCATACGACTTTATGAAACACCTCGAAATTTTTGCGAGTATCCGGTATAAGCTTTTTGGGCTAAAGCCCAAAAAACATGAAAAATCCCTAATTATATCCTAGATTTATCTTTCTAAAAATAAGCATTAAATGAAGATTAGCATTGCTCAACTGAATTACCACATTGGCAATTTCCAAGGAAACCTTGATCGCATGAACAAAGCGATTGATAAAGCATTAGAAGAAGCTTCTGATATTATCATTTTTGGTGAATTAGCAACAACAGGTTATCCGCCTAGAGACTTTTTGGAATTCAGTGATTTCATAGAACGATCCAATGAAGTTATAGAACAACTTACTCAGCGTTCTAAAGATATTGCAATCGTGGTAGGAGCTCCTTCTGTTAATCCTGTGGCAGAAGGAAAAGATTTACATAATACTGCTTACTTTTTAGCCGATGGAAAAGTACTCGCAACTCACCACAAAAGTCTGTTGCCAACCTATGACATCTTCGATGAATATCGATATTTCGAACCAGCAAGGGAATTTGGAGTCGTAGATTTCAAAGGGAAAAAAATTGCTCTGACTGTATGTGAGGATATCTGGAATATAGGAAATGAAAATCCATTATACGATGTTTGTCCTATGGATGAGATGATGCCACTAAACCCTGATTTCATGATCAATGTTTCGGCATCTCCTTTCTCATTTGACCATGCGAAAGATCGTCTGGACATCCTAAAAGAAAATGTAAAACGCTACAAGCTACCTATCTTTTATGCTAATCATGTGGGTGCACAGACAGAAATCATTTTTGATGGTGGATCAGTAGTAATGTCTCCAGATGGATCGGTTTATAGAGAGATGGATTATTTTGTAGAAGCTGTTGAGACATTTGAATTGGATCAAGTCCAAAAAAACACTACAAATAACGAACAATCAAAAGATAAAATCCAACTTATCCATGATGGCTTAGTCACCGGATTAAAGGAATATTTTGGTAAGCTCGGATTTTCTAAAGCGATTATTGGTTTAAGTGGCGGTATAGATTCTGCTGTAACAGCTGTATTAGCCGAAAGAGCCTTAGGAAAAGAGAATGTTCGAGTAGTACTTATGCCTTCTCAATATTCATCGGATCATTCGGTAAATGATGCGCGAGAATTAGCTGAAAACCTTGGAATTCGTTACGATATAGTTCCTATAAAATCTCCATATGATGCCTTTTATGGATTGCTTGAACCTTTATTTGAAGGTAAAGCATTTAATGTTGCTGAAGAAAATATTCAAGCGCGTTCTAGAGGTCTAATTCTAATGGCTTTATCGAATAAGCATGGAAACATCCTATTAAACACTACGAACAAAAGTGAAATGGCTGTTGGATATGGAACACTATATGGAGACCTTGCAGGAGGACTTTCAGTAATAGCTGATGTCTACAAAACAGATGTTTTCCGATTAGCAGAATATATGAATAAAGATGGGGAAGTAATTCCACTGAACACGATTACCAAGCCACCATCCGCGGAATTACGTCCTAATCAAAAAGACTCGGATTCGCTTCCTGAATATGATATTCTAGATGAAATATTATTTGAGTACATAGAGAATAGGAAAGGTCCAGCAGAGATAATTGCAATGGGACATGAAGAAAAATTGGCGAAACGAATTCTTAGATTGGTTAATATTAACGAGTTTAAGCGTTATCAGACGGCTCCGGTCCTTAGAGTTAGTAATAAAAGTTTTGGGGTAGGCAGGAGAATGCCGATAGTTGCCAAATATTTGAATTAGGTTTTTTGGGCTTACGCCCAAAGGATTTATGGATATCTTTTGTGCTTATTTTGGCATATTATGCTTGTGCAATTATTTTTATCTAAATGTTTTGCTATTTTTAGCAGAGAAAGATTAGTTCATCGATAATCTTTGGGCTTAAGCCCAAAGAAGAAGATTATACAAACTAGATTATAAAATGAACTAATAAATAAGAAATACTTTTATTTATAGTATAAAAACTAATAATTATGAATTCTAAAGGACTTGCAAAATATTTGCCTTTTCTGTTAATAGGCGCGTTTCTAGTCATTATTTTAAGCAGCACTACATTCTTAAATATCCAGCCCGGAGATAGAGGAATATTATATAAAAGACTTGGTGATGGAGTTGATCCAACAAAGACTTATGATCAGGGATTTCATATTATCGCACCTTGGAATAAAATGATCATCTATGATGTGAAAGTGAATGAAGCATTTGAAAAAATGAGCGTACTTTCAAAGAATGGATTGAACATCGACATTGATTTGTCTTTCCGTTATTTCCCGAAAAGAGATTCTGTAGGTTATTTACATAATGAAGTAGGTAAGAATTATAGAGATAAAATCATTATTCCTGAAATCAGATCTGCGACCAGAGAAGTAATCGGTAAATACTTGCCAGAAGAATTATACTCTACAAAAAGAGAAGCAATCCAAACGGAGATTTTCGATATATGTAGATCAAAAGTATCGACATTACATATCGAACTGAATGACGTGTTGATTCGTGAAGTAAAGTTACCAATAACACTTCAAGAAGCGATAGAAAGAAAGCTTAAAGAAGAACAAGAGTCTTTGCAGTACGAATATCGATTAATCAAAGAGCGCAAAGAGGCAGAGCGTAAAGTAATTGAAGCTCAGGCAAAAGCAGATGCGAATAGAATATTGAATGCTTCATTAACTGATAAGATTCTTCAGGATAAAGGAATAGAAGCAACACTAGAACTTGCAAGTTCGGAAAATAGTAAGGTGGTAATTGTAGGTGGAGGAGAAGGTGGAGGATTGCCTTTGATACTTAATAATTAAGATTTCACTGGATTACATCTAGTAATCAAAAAAATAACAAAGCGCCTTAAATGTCTGAGATGATGTTTAGGGCGTTTGTAATTTTAGTGCACTACTTAACAACTCTTAAATAAAAATGAGTACCTACATAGTAAAGTAGTTTATATTTTGTATAATTTGTCATCATAATATTCTGAAAAACAGATATTTAAATCATATAAGTCTCCATTAAACATTGTAATTAACATAATTTGTGATAGAATAAACTTGAAGGCAGACAATATATTTGTTTTATCAATTGTATTGCTCCTTCATGAAATCACAAATCAATGAATAAAATACACATTTTCGATACCACCCTTAGAGATGGGGAACAGGTCCCTGGATGCAAATTAAATCAAGCCCAAAAACTCGTCATTGCAAAAGCACTTGATGATTTAGGTGTTGATGTTATAGAAGCAGGTTTTCCCATTTCTAGTCCGGGTGATTTCTCTGCCGTAGATGCTATTTCAAGATTAGTTAAAAACGCAACCGTCTGCGGGCTTTCGCGCTCAGTAGAAAAAGACATTGAAACAGCAGCTGAATCGTTAAAGTATGCTTTAAGACCTAGAATTCACACTGGAATAGGCACTTCAGATATGCACATTAAGTATAAGTTCAACTCTACTAAAGAGGATATCATGGAGCGTGCATATAGAGCTGTAAAATATGCAAAGAAATTTGTAGAGGATGTAGAATTCTATGCAGAAGATGCAGGAAGAACAGATAATGAATATTTAGCTAAAGTATGTGAACTTGCTATAAAGGCAGGTGCAACTGTATTAAACATTCCTGACACCACAGGCTATTGCCTTCCACATGAATACGGAGAAAAAATTGCCTATCTAAGAGAAAATGTAAAAGGAATAGAAAAAGCCATCCTTTCTACGCATTGTCATAATGACTTAGGTCTAGCCACTGCGAATTCCATTGCAGGTGTTATTGATGGCGCTCGACAGATAGAATGTACCATAAATGGAATCGGAGAAAGAGCAGGAAATACAGCTTTAGAGGAAGTTGTGATGATTCTCAAACAAAGATATAATGATAAATATATCACTAATATCAAGACTCCTAAGCTTAACGCTATTAGTAAATTAGTTAGCGAATCAATGGCTATGCCTGTTCAAGCAAATAAAGCTATAGTAGGTGCTAATGCTTTTGCACATAGTTCTGGGATACACCAAGATGGAGTAATTAAGAATAGAGAAAATTATGAAATTATTGATCCTGCTGATGTGGGTGTTGATTCATCTTCAATTATCTTAACTGCAAGAAGTGGTAGAGCAGCTCTTGCCTACAGAGCAAAGGAAATAGGCCATAATCTTTTTAAAGATCAATTAGATGTTGCTTACGAAAAATTTATTGAACTTGCAGATCAGAAAAAAGAAGTACATAACGATGATTTAGAAGTTATGCTAAATTCATTGTTTACCCTAACGGTTTAGTATGAGTAAAACATTATTTGACAAGGTGTGGAATGCACACGTTGTAAGGGAAATTCCTGGCGGTAGACAGGTTTTGTATATTGACCAGCACTACATTCATGAAGTGACAAGCCCACAAGCTTTTACTGGTTTAAGGAATAGAGAGTTGCCTATTTTTAGGAAAAACAAAATCACTGCAACTGCAGATCATAACGTACCTACACTTAACCAACATCTACCTATTAAAGAGCCTTTAAGCAAAAAACAAGTTGACACACTCATCCAGAATTGTGCTGACTTCGACGTTCCACTTTATGGACTCGGGCATAAAAAACAAGGAATCGTTCATGTTATTGGACCTGAACAAGGAATCACCAAACCAGGCATGACCATAGTGTGTGGAGACAGCCATACTTCTACGCATGGCGCTTTCGGTTGTGTCGCTTTTGGAATTGGAACATCACAAGTAGAGCAGGTTATGGCTACTCAATGTTTGATTCTTACACGTCCTAAAACTATGCGTATTAATGTGGAGGGTCAAGCCCCAAAGGGTGTAACTGCTAAAGATATTATTCTTTATATAATTGCAAAATTAGGTACAGGTGGTGGAACTGGTTACTTTGTTGAATATGCTGGTGAAGCGATTCGATCTCTTTCCATGGAAGGCCGAATGACCGTGTGTAATATGAGTATCGAAATGGGTGCTAGAGGCGGAATGATTGCTCCAGATGATACAACTTTTGAATATATCAAAGGAAGAGAACATGCTCCCAAAGGGGAGGAATGGGACAAGGCTATAGATTATTGGAAAGGATTATCTTCAGATGAAGATGCTAGTTTCGACGTTGAATACACCTATGATGCTACAGATATAACACCGATGATTACCTATGGAACTAATCCAGGTATGGGCATGGGAATTAATGATCAGATTCCTTCCGACGTTAATGAAAAATCCATGAAATATATGGGTCTTTCTGCAGGCGAAACATTAATTGGCAAGAAAGTCCAACATGTATTTATTGGGAGTTGTACGAATAGTAGAATTGAAGATTTAAGGTTGGTTGCTGATTACGTGAAGGGAAAGAAAAAGGCGGAAAACATACAAGCAATGATTGTTCCTGGTTCTAAGGAAGTAGAAAAACAAGCTATACAAGAAGGACTTGATAAAATATTTGAGGAAGCGGGATTTACTTTACGTGAACCTGGTTGTTCTGCCTGTTTAGGCATGAATGAAGATAAGATTCCTTCAGGCGAATATTGTGTATCTACATCAAATAGAAATTTTGAAGGCAGGCAAGGTGCTGGTGCAAGGACCTTATTAGCGAGTCCTTTGACTGCAGCTGCTGTGGCAATAGCAGGAGAGATAATTGACGTTAGTGAGATTATGAACAACTAAAGAAGAAATGCTTTACCTATTCTAACTTCCTATAGAGGAGGAAATATTATACGCACTGATTGGAGGACGAAAAGCTATGAAAAAAGACTACACAAGAGAAGAAAATAAATGGAAAAATTAGAATATATACATTCATCGATGGTTCCTATGCCTATAGAAAATATAGACACGGATCAGATCATCCCAGCTCGCTTTCTAAAGGCGATTACTAAGGAAGGTTTTGGTGATAATTTATTTAGAGACTGGCGATATAACAAAGATGGAAGTGAGGTCAAAGACTTTATTCTTAATAATCCCTTGTATAGCGGAACAGTCTTAGTTGCGGGTAAGAACTTTGGTAGCGGATCGAGCAGAGAACATGCAGCTTGGTCGCTTCATGATTATGGATTCAGAGTAATCATTTCAAGTTATTTCGCTGACATCTTTAAATCAAATGCCTTGAACAACGGACTGCTGCCTATTACGGTAGAAGACAAAGTATTACAAGAAATCTTTGAAGCCATAGAAACAGATCCTACATTTAAGTGTACAGTTGATGTGGAAAAACAGGAGTTATCTTATGGCGACAAAACCCTTACTTTTGAGCTTGACTCATATAAAAAAGAATGCCTTATAAATGGGTACGATGACATCGATTACCTACTAAGCATAAAGGAAGACATCCTAGCATTCGAAAACCAACAGGTTATTTATTAATGAAAAAATTAGAAAATATAACCGTTCTCAAAGGTGACGGTATAGGACCAGAGGTAGTGAATGAAGCGATTAAAGTAATGCAGGCTTGCGCCCAAAGATTTTCATTGCGTTTCACTTTTACTGAAAAACTAATGGGTGCCGTTGCTATCGATGCTACAGGCTCTCCCCTGCCCGATGAAACACTGGAATCCTGCAAAGCTGCAGACGCCGTTTTATTAGGAGCCATCGGTGATCCTCGCTTCGACAATGATCCCACTTTAAAAGTACGACCCGAGCAAGGATTGTTAGCTTTAAGAAAAGGCCTGGGACTATTTGCAAATATTCGCCCTTTAAAGGTTTTCGATTCTCTCCGATATTTATCTGTCTTAAAACCCGAACAACTGGAAGGAGTTGACCTAATCATATACAGAGAATTAACTGGAGGAATATATTTTGGGAAAAGAGAAACGGCAGATGATTATGCGACGGACGAATGCAAATATCATGCATATGAGATAGAACGGATTGCCAAATTAGCTTTTGAAAAAGCACAGCAACGTCCTCGTAAAACGCTTTGCTTAATTGATAAAGCGAATGTTCTTGACACATCTAGACTATGGCGAAAAGTGGTACAGAAAATGGCAGTAAATTATCCCGACGTCAAACTAGATTATTTATTTGTCGACAATGCTGCCATGCAATTAATCTTGAATCCAGCACAATTTGATGTCATCTTAACCTCTAATATGTTTGGTGATATAATCAGTGACGAAGCAAGTATTTTGGGCGGAAGCCTAGGACTATTACCAAGTAGTTCTGCTGGAGAAACCGCAAGATTATACGAACCATCACATGGATCATATCCTCAGGCAACAGGAAAGAATATTGCAAATCCTTTAGCTACTATTTTGAGTGTAGAAATGATGTTTAGAGATTTTGAGTATGATGAAATTGCAGATGCAATAATGGGTGCAGTCCAACATGTCATCGATAACAAAATACTGACTCCAGACTTAGAAAAAGAAAATCCTGTAGGAACAAGTGATGTGGGTGATGCCGTTTGTCAATGGATATTAAAGGAGGTTTAGATAGCATCTAATACCAATTTAATTTCAAAATGTCGTATAAAATTTTGATACTTAATTTTT
>CAZSKA010000010.1:0-33411 GCA_964607315.1 uncultured Saprospiraceae bacterium
TTCCTTGCAAGGCTGAAAAAGTGGTATTCGTTACAAAATTTACTATTTTATTAACTTATTAACATCAAATTTTATATATGACACATCTTCTCTCAACACTTCGGTTACATAGGAAAATTCAAGTAACTTTTTATGTCTAAGCTTGATTTTAAAAAACCTAATTCCATATAAATCCTCTGTTTCTAATTCCTCAAATTGCAAAAAGTAATCATCGATATTCTGGAATTCAAGATAATCACTATAGACAAGATTGAAACAAATACGCTTATTTTCTTCTCCTTTCCCAGAGAAGAAAAAAAGTAAGATTATCAAAAATTTAGTACCCATCTATCATTTTTTAAATAATTTCATTCTCATAAATCACAGCATTACTAAAATAAATTGGTTTATCTTTTCCTTAATTTCCAATTTACAAATTCCGCATGTAGATATCACTTCATTTTAACTCAATTGAACAATTCAATAATTTCAATGCTAACTGTATCTTCTTGATATTTTGATATATCTAAAATCTTTTGCAATTTAATGATCTTCAATTCTTGGTCTTTTAAAACAAACTCTATTCTTTCATCATCAAAATTTGTTTCCGCAATCTTTATTTTAAAATTTAATGAATCTGTTAAATAATATTTATATGAATTTCCAGCAAATACACCTCCTGCAAATGTTTTATATTTTTCAAGAAAAATTCTTTTATCGGCGTCAAGGGTCGAAGAATAAACTAATTTATTATTTTGACCACAACTACAAAAGATCAATAAAATAATCCATTTAATCGACTTCATGGGTGTCACATTATTTATCATTTCAATTTTTTAGTCTTTTCAATAACTTCTTCAAAAGGTATTGATTCCTCATTTCGTCTAGAATTCGCCACTAGTCCATCTATCAGATCTTCAATTTATTCTGCACCATATTTATCAATGTCAATCTGAACAAACTTTTTATTATTCTCAGCATCTGTTAAATAGAATATTCCTTCTATATCTAAGTTATTTCTGTTCATAAAATGAAACGTTTCGATTCATTCTTTAGTTTCTTACTAGTTTTTACTTTGGCTGAAATTCTTCATCTCTGCCTTCACTTTAAAATATTGAATATCATTCTCCCATGTTTTATCGCCTTCTCAGGGAATGCAAAGCAATAACAAAGCAACTTTTATTAACACCTTACCAATCAAAACAATGAAAATTTTTAGGCAAGTCTAAAAATATTTTTATGTTTGTCTAAAAATTAAGTGTGAAACTTTCTATCACCGAACAAGACTACCTAAAAGCCATCTTTTCTATCACGCGCATAGAAAACTCTACTGCTAATACAAACGCCATTGCAAAACATCTCAGCACTAAAGCATCCTCTGTTACAGACATGATCAAGAAACTAGCTGCCAAAAAACTAGTGAAATACGAAAAATATAAGCCCGTTTCTCTGACTGCTCTCGGCATGAAAAAAGCAACCAAACTTATAAGAAGTCACAGGCTTTGGGAAACCTTTCTCGTAAATCGTCTAAACTACGACTGGTCCAAAGTTCACCCCATCGCCGAACAACTGGAACACATAGAAGACGAAGACTTAATGGATAAATTAGACGATTATCTAGGAAACCCCCAATGGGATCCACATGGCGATCCTATCCCTTCTCCTGATGGCACCTTTCCCCAAAGAGACGAAACCATTCTTACCAACTTGAATCCTGGAGATTCTGGCAAAATATCATCTGTTCTTCAAGATGACGAAAGCTTCCTTGAAGCACTTAATGAAATGAATATATGTATTAATAACACCTTTGAATTCATAAAGAAAATCAACTTCGATCAATCTATACAAATTCGCATGCATGATAAAATCATCATTCTAAGTGAAAGCATGGCATCCAATATCGCTATCCAAAAATTATAATATGAAACATCTAATATTCACTTTTCTTCTTTTTTCTTTGGGCGTAAGCCTAAACGCTCAAGATAAAATCAAGATCATTTCCTCGGCATCCATGTTCACTGACATGGCTGAAAACATCATTACTGATGATTTTGAGATAACTACTATTGTGCCTATTGGAGGTGATCCGCATAAATATAATCCTCGACCGAGTGACGTGACTAGAGTGTCAAAAGCTGACATTGTTTTGGTGAATGGTCTGACTTTCGAAGGCTGGATTACGGAATTGATAGAGAACTCCGGTACTAAGGGAACAATTGTTACTTTAACCGATGGCGTGACTCCTATTTCTTCTCTCGACTATGCAAATTCCAACGATCCTCATGCATGGATGGATGCTGAAAACGCTCTGATTTATATCAAAAACATTTTGGATGTATGTGCGGAATACAAGCCAGAAGCAAAAGAATCTCTTCAAGCAAATTATGATAAATATAAAGCTGAATTAGTAGCCTTAGAAACAGAGATAAAGGAAAAAATTAGTACTATTCCTGAAGAGAAAAGAGTCCTGATCACTTCTCATGATGCATTCCAATATTACGGAACGAAATACGGAATTAAACTAGAAGCTATTATGGGAATTTCAACTGAGGCTGAAGCTCAAACAAGCGATATTACAAGAGTTTCTAAAGTTATTAAAGAAAGTAAAGTTCCATCCGTTTTCGTAGAGTCAACCATCAATCCAAAGATGCTTAAGCAAATTGCCAAAGACAATAAGGTAGGAATTGGTGGTGAACTCTTCGCTGATTCACTTGATGATCCAGAAAATCCAGCTGGAACATATATTGGCATGCTTCGCTATAATACAAATACGATAGTAGAAGGTTTGACAAAAGTGCCAACTATGGAAGACGAAAAACAAGCTCCGAAAGAGGATTTATTAGATCCTAAGAATATGCCGCTTGGCCTGAAAATCATGATGGGATTTGCTATGCTTGGTGTTTTATTGATGGTTTTAATTAAAAGAAGAAAAGTATGACCCCATATCACTCCAATGCTCCAATAAATATCAAAGGATTAAGTGTATCTTATGGAAGAAAACGGGTTTTAACCAATATCTTTTTAAAGGTTCCTGCAGGATCAATAGTAGGTGTAATAGGACCAAATGGTGCTGGAAAATCCACTTTATTCAAAGCAATACTGGACTTGATAAACATTAATGCAGGTGATATAAAAGTGCATGGTCAAGACATCGAAGAAGTCAGAAAACGTATTGCCTATGTACCTCAAAAAGACGATGTAGACTGGACTTTTCCGGCAACAGTTTCGGATGTAGTAAGAATGGGTAGATATCCGCACAAAGGCATCTTCCAATCTCTTAATAGACGTGATAATGAAATCGCTGAAGAAGCCATGAAAGATCTTTCCATTTTAGATCTTAAAGACCGACAAATAGGGGAATTATCGGGTGGTCAACAGCAACGTGTATTTATAGCAAGAGCACTCGCACAAGAAGCAGATTTGTTCTTCTTAGACGAACCATTTGTTGGGGTAGATATGCTTACAGAAGAGAAGATTATAGAACTTTTAAAACGACTCCGAGCAGAAGGGAAAACCACTTTAGTTGTTCACCACGATTTATCAACGGTAGAAGAATATTTCGACCATGTTATTTTGCTTAATCAACGGCTTGTTGCCTTTGGGAAAACGGAAGAAGTATTCACACCAGAAAATGTAAACAGAACATACGGTGCCCAATTAAACATTCTTCATAAATCACATTTGGGCGAGAATTAGACCCTTTATTTTTGGGCTTAAAGCCCAAAAATTATCCGCCAGAAGCAGCTTGCATTAGTAAAGCACACACTATTGCTCCATATGTTCCAAGTGCATATCCAATAACTGCCATTAGTACACCTACTGGCGCTAACGCAATATCAAAGGCAGAGGCTACAACAGGCGCCGATGCGGCACCACCAATATTAGCTTGGCTACCTACTGCAACGAAAAAGAACGGTGCTTTTATAAGGTATGCAACACCTAACAATACTATTATATGAACTAGCATCCATATAATTCCTATACCAAATAACGGCAGATTTTCAGGTAAAAATATCTTACCTAAATCCATTTTCATACCAATAGTCGCAACTAAAATATAGATGAAAACTGAACCCCAATTACTAGCTCCAACTCCTTCTAGTTTCTTAGCTTTAGTAAAAGATAATACAACACCAATAGTAGTTGCAAATACCACTAACCAAAAGAATCCACTCATTAAAGAACTCAGACCCCATTTCAGCAAAATTTCTTCAAACTGTTGGAAAAAAGGAGAGATGATATCAGCAAAGAAATGAGATACTCCTACTCCACCAAATGCACAAGCTAAAAGTAAAAACATATGATAAGAAGTAGGCATAGCCTCTACAGAAGTCCTATAACTTTTAACGGATTCTTTTAATGCCGTTATAGAAGAATTATCTGCATTCAAGACTTTATCAATCTTATCACTAACCCTTGCACCTGACAATAAAAACGCCATCCAAATATTTGCAACAATCACATCGATTACAATCATAATCCCAAACAAATCATCGCCTACTTCAAATACCTCTTTCATAGCAGCTTGATTTGCACCACCGCCAATCCAGCTTCCAGCTACTGTTGATAATCCACGCCATAAATCTTCTGGAGCAATGCCTAATGCATCTGGAAACAATCCAGTGAAAATAATCAATGCAATAGGACCTCCTATTATAATTCCAACAGTTGCAGCGAGGAACATTATTATAGCTTTGGGCCCAAGCCTAAAAATCCCTTTCAAATCTATACTAATACATAGAAGAATTAGACTCGCGGGCAAAAGATACCTAGAAGCAACAAAATAAAGATTGCTTTCCTCAGAAACCACTCCTAGCGGCCATTTTAGTAATGCCGGAATCATATAGCACAGGAGTAATACTGGAACAATTTTATAGAAAGCTGCAAATTCACTTCGCTTTGAAGTATAGAATATGCCACCTAAAATTAATGCTAAAATCCCAAAAAGAATGGCGTCGTTATTTAAAATGATTTCTCTCATATTCAAATCGTTTTCCGTTTTTATTTTCCAAAGATGCAGATTTTTATTTTCTTTATACTTTGTTAATCAAAATGTTGACACATTTAATACCTATCAAAACATATTTTATGTTTCGGCAAACACCTCTAAACTTTGCTTTTATCAACCTATACAAAGCATAACATACAATTATGGACAGCTACCAAATTCAAAGGAAGATTTTTGAAATAATAGAACAAAGATCTCCTAATAAGGCAGACTTAAAAGACCAACTAGCTCAACTACTTTCTCTTAGTAAGGGCGCCATTTACAAACGTATTAACTGCACTACAGCCATTTCTTTATCTGATCTTGCAATTCTCATGAGAACGTATGGCATTAGTTTCGACCAACTCGTATTGCCTGAAAAACAAGAGGTTACCTTTCAGTTTCCTCAACTAGAAAAGAAAATAATTTCCTTTTTCGATTACTCACATACATTCAAAGCAGCTGTAGATAATTTTGCTCAGTTACCAAATGCGCAAATTTATTATGCCACGAATGAATTGCCTTTTTTCTATTATTTCCTCGACAATAATTTGACCTATTTCAAATATTACATATATGCGAAAACGGTTTGGAATCTTGATTCTTACAAAAATAGAAACTTGAGTTTAGCTGAGTTTTCTGAGGAATATGGTGTGATGAATATCATAACAGAGTCATTGAAAACTTATTATGATGTGTTGCCGAATATTGAATTTTGGAACGAAAACGTGTTGAATAACACTTTGAATCAGATTCTTTATTTCCTACAAGCTGGACATTTTGAATTACCTGAGGAAGCATTTATTCTATGTGACAAATTGGATGAAATCATGAATCATGTGGAGAAGATGGCGGAACATGGCAAGAAATTCATGCTTGGTCAAGAGCCAACTGAAAACTCACCGGAATTCTCCATGTACTATAATGAAATTTCGCATACAAACAACATGTTATTAATTGAAAATGACCTCCAAAGCGCCATTTTTACAGCATATGATAATCCGAATTACATCATTAGTACGGATCCTCGATTAATAGAATATACCTTGAATTGGTTTAAGGCGATCAGGAGAAGTTCGCAACCCATTTCGAAGGATGCAGAACGTACTCGTAAATCTATGTTTAGGAAAATCCATAAACGTATCGACGTAACGAGATCGGAAATAGAAACATTTTTGGCGCAGTAGTATGGAAGCTTATTGGGGAATTGATTTAGGTGGCACAAAAATAGAATGTGCTGTTATTCATTTTGAAAAACATGAAAAGAAACAGAATGCATTCCAAGTGTTGCATAGAGAACGAATTGCCACTGAATCTGCTAAAGGATATGAACATATCGTTCAGAATATTAAGATTTTAGTTGAGCGGGTTGGGACCCAAATAGGTATTGTGCCTCGCAAAATTGGTATAGGTACTCCGGGTGCTATAGAGCCTCGTACTGGTCTTATGAAAAATAGTAATACGATCTGTCTGAATGGAAAGCCCTTCCAAAAGGACGTAGAGGATGCCTTGGGAATGGAAGTAAAAATGGTGAATGATGCCAATTGCTTTGCCATGGCAGAAACTCATCTTGGAGCTGTACAAGATTTAGGAACAAGAGTTGGAAATGTTTTCGGAATAATAATGGGAACAGGCGTAGGTGCGGGAGTGGTGATAAATGGTGAAGCATTATATGGCAGGCATGGAATAGGAGGTGAATGGGGACATAATGAATTAGAATATGATGGAGACGCATGTTATTGTGGAAGACAAGGCTGTGTAGAAACTATAATTTCAGGACCATCACTTGAAAGATATTATGCTAGAATTTCAGGTGCAAAATTATCTTTAAAGGAGATTGTTGAAAGATACAGAACGAATTCAGACGAATTTGCAACATCCACTATGCAGAGATTGCTATCTATGTTTGGTAAAGGAGTAGCACAAATCATAAATATTATTGATCCAGAGGTCGTAGTGATAGGAGGCGGCGTGGGCAATATCGATGAATTATACAAGGAAGGAGTTGAAGAAGTGAAAAAGCACATTTTCAATCCGGTTCTAGACACAAAGTTTTTAAAGCCAAAATTAGGAGATAGTGCAGGTGTTTTTGGTGCGGCTTTGTTATGGGTGTGAAAAGGAATATTTAAACCAACAATATGGAATTATTAAAAGCCTCTACAGATTGGGCGAAAGCTGAAGTTTTCTCCACACAGTTCTTTATCTTATTTGGATTTATTTTTGTATTCGCAGGTATCGGCTTTTGGCAATTAGGAAAAACAGAAATCGCGAGAGCTTATATCATTCCCACCTTTGTTGCAGGTGCTCTACTTTTAATCGTAGGATTTGGTCTATTTTTTACCAACAAAGCAAGAGCCGCTAATTTTCCGAAAGCATATGAAAAAGACCCATCAGCTTTTTTGGAATCAGAACTTGCTCGAGCAGAAAGCACTTTAAAAGAATACAAAAACGTGGTTTTCAAAGGAATTCCAGTAATTATTGCTATTTGTTCTATCCTTATTCTTTTGATAGACAAACCCATATGGCGAGCAAGTATGATAACCACTATTGCCATGCTAGTAGTCATCTTATTAATCGATGGAACGGCGCATGGAAGAATACACGCATATAACCAACAACTAAAGAGCATTGAAAACACACTAAAATGATGTAAATAATAATCAAAGCAAGCTTCTTATATTTACCTTCCTATTGAAATACAATTTGTTTTTCTAACTCTACCCTTTACAATGAAAAAATTAATCTTTATACTTCCTATTCTTCTCCTCACTAATTTCGCTTTCTCTCAAAAAACTCCCTATAAAATCTACAACGCCAAAGGCAAAAAAGTGAGCTACAAGAAAATGCTTAAAACACTTCAGAAAAATGATATCGTTCTATTTGGAGAAATTCATGACAATGCCATTGCTCATTGGTTAGAATATGAACTTACTTCCGACTTACACAAAACCGATAAACTCATCTTAGGAGCGGAGATGATAGAAACAGATAATCAAAGCGCTCTTGACAACTACATACAAGGTGAAATTTCATATTCCCAATTTGACTCGCTTGCTAGACTCTGGACAAATTATGAAACAGATTATGCTCCACTCGTGAATTTTGCCATTGAAAACAAACTCACATTTATTGCAAGTAATATTCCAAGAAAATACGCCAATCTAGTTTACAGAAAAGGATTTGATGCACTTAACACACTAACTCCAGAGGAAAAACAATGGATGGCTCCTTTGCCAATTCCTTTCGACAGTGAACTTCCAACATACAAAAAAATACTAGTAGAACTAGGTGACCATGGAAGTCCAGCTTTAGTAAAAGCACAGGCAATCAAGGATGCAACAATGGCTCATTTTATCCTGTCCAATTATAAAAAAGATCACCTATTCTTGCATTTCAACGGTTCCTTTCATTCCGATTATTACGAAGGAATAAATTGGTATATCGAAAAAGCAAACACGGACTTGAATATTGCAACTATCTCCACAGTTACCCAAGAGTCCGTGCACAAACTATTGGAATCAAATAAAGGACTTGCAGATTTCATCATCTGTGTAGATGAAAATATGACAACTACATATTAAGCTTCCTGATTCTTATATTTCACCATTGTCAAGATCGTCGCTAATGCTACTGTCTCGCCAGTCTCATCATATACATCAACTAGAAACTTCACAATTCCCTTTTTGATATCATCTTCATCTTTCTTTTCTTGACCAAGTTTCTCTTTAACAGACAACTTCACACCTATAGTAGCGCCTGCATAAATCGGCTTGATGAATCGACACTCGTCTAATCCATAATTCAATAAAACAGGACCTTTTGCTGCATCTACGAATAATCCTGCTGCTGCTGACAATATGAAATACCCATGGGCAACACGCTTTTCAAAAGTTGTACCTTCTAAGCTGGTTTCATCTGTATGAGCATAAAAATGATCCCAACTTACATTCGCAAAATTGACGATATCACTTTCCGTAATTGTTCGTTTATGTGTGATAACAGTATCACCCACTTCTAAATCCTCAAAATGCTTACGGAAAGGATGTGTTTCCGTATCCTTGAATGCTGCTCCTTGCTGATATTGTTGAGTAACAGCAGTCATTGCACTTGGTGAACCTTGAACGGCACATCTCTGCAAATAATGCATTACGCCTCTCATTCCGCCCATTTCTTCTCCACCTCCTGCTCGTCCTGGACCACCATGAACCAACAATGGCATTGGTGAACCATGTCCAGTACTTTCTTTCCCACAATCTCTATTCAACACTAATATTCTACCGTGATGAGTTGCAGCATTAAGCACATAATCACGTGCTATTTCATTATCGTAGGTTGTGATAGAACTTACTAATGAACCTTTACCTTTATTTGCTAACTCTATTGCTTCATCCAAAGAACCATAGCCCATAATCGTACTAACAGGACCAAATGCTTCTATTTCATGAACTCCATTCATTTTCCACGGATCATTTGCCACCATCAAAATAGGGCTCATAAAAGAACCTTTGTCAAGATCAACTCCTGGAATATCAAATTTATCTGGATCTCCATAAACTATCGTTGCTTCATTCTTAAGCTCTTGTACTCTATCTCTTACTTCTTTAACTTGCTCTTTCCCTGCCAAGGCTCCCATTCTAACTCCCTCTGTTCTTGGATCGCCAATAACCGTCTTTTGTAACTGTGCACTTAATGCCAATTGGACATCTTCCACTAAATTTTCTGGAACAATAATTCTACGTATTGCTGTACATTTCTGACCGCATTTCACAGTCATTTCTCTTCTCACTTCCTTTATAAATAGATTGAATTCGTCTGTGCCTGGAACAGCATCCGCACCTAAAACAGCACAATTCAATGAATCAGCTTCCATATTGAAATGCACAGATTGTTCGATTAATCTCTTATGTGATTTTAGCATTTGACCTGTGGACGCTGAACCTGTGAAAGTTACCATATCACCTGTCTCTATATAATCAAGAATTCCTCTCGCAGAACCACATATCAATTGTAAAGAACCTTCAGGCAATATGCCACTATCAATAATATCACGCACCATTGCCTCTGTCAAATAACTTGTTATTGTAGCTGGCTTAACAACCGCTGGCATTCCTGCCAACCAATTCACCGCACACTTTTCAAGCATTCCCCAAATAGGAAAATTAAACGCATTAATATGTATCGCAACACCTGTTTTTGGCACCATGATATGATGGCCCATAAAAGTCCCTCCTTTGGATAAACCTACTGGTTCTCCTTCTACATAATATGTCTGATCTCCTAGTTTTCTTCTTAGCGAAGCATTTGCAAAAAGGTTACCAATACCTCCTTCTATATCAATCCATGAATCTCCTCTTGTAGCTCCAGTTTTATAACTAATAGGATAATACTTCTCTTTCATTCCATGCAGATGCAAAGCCAATTTTTTGATCATCACACCTCTTTCTCTAAAGGTCATTTTTCGCAATGCCTTATTACCCACTTTCCTTCCATAATCAAGCATCTCCCCAAAATCAATCCCTCCTGAATCTGCTATTGCAACGAGATCACCTGTCGATGCATCTAATAATTCCTTTCCGCTTCCGCTTCCATTCACCCACTTTCCCGCAATGTAATTTCCTAACTTCATAAATTTGATTTGATATTTTTTTTGGGCTCAAGCCCAAAATTAATTCTGCATTGTTTCCTCAACTTCAACAATAGTTTTCGGGATAGGTTTTCCAAGTATTTTACTTCCATTTGCCGTTACCTGAACATCATCCTCTATTCTCACACCTCCAAAATCATAGTAAGCCTCTAAGGCATTATAGTTCACATAATTTTCCCATTTCCCTTCATGTTTCATTTTCTCTATTAATTGTGGAATAAAATATATTCCCGGCTCCACAGTCAATACAAAATTTTCCTCTAGTTCTCTGGCTAATCTTAATGATTTCAGTCCTAACTGAGTGCTCCTTTTCATATCGCCATAACCCACTCTCTGTTCACCAAGATTTTCCATATCATGAACATCCATACCTATCATATGACCAAGACCGTGAGGCATGAATAAACCACCTACACCATCGGCAATCATCTCTTCTACATCTCCTTTCACCAAGCCTAAATCCTTCATTCCATCCAACATGATTTTATATGCCGCCAAATGTACAGAACGATAAGTAACACTTGGTTTAAGCATTTCTATACAATCCACTTCCATTTTCAAAACTAGGTCGTAAATTTCCTTTTGTTTACTTGTGAATTTTCCATTGACGGGAAAAGTTCGAGTAATATCTCCAGCATATCCATAGAGGTTTTCTGCTCCACTATCATTCAAGACCAATCTACCATCTTCCATCTTATTATCGTGGTGATGATTATGCAAAGTCTGTCCGTTTACTGAAAAAATAACAGGATAAGATAGTTCACAATGTTGGGACTGTAGTGCTCTTCGTATTTCAGCGACGACCTCATATTCATATTTCCCTACAGCTGTAGAACGCATAGCAGCAAGATGCATCAATCGCGTCACATTTACAGCATCTTCCATTTGCACTATTTCTTCTGCCGTTTTGTAACTTCTAATATCGACAACAGCTTGAATCAATTTTTGAGAAGCTTGCTTTTCGATTTCTTTTGGGTCAAGCCCAAAAAGTTGCCCTGCTAGAATCATATGATCGTGACGATAGGGCGGTAGAAATTGTGCGTCTTTATTGCTAGACAACCTTTGTTCAAGCTCCGACAATGGCCTCACTTCATCGATATTACAAAGCTCAGCGTATTCGGCTAAAGGCTTTTGGGGTCCCACCCAAATAATATCATCAATACTATAATCATCTCCATAAAGAGTTGACTTCCCCGAGGAACAATCAAGCACAATATGTAAATTAGGCAGATTCAATCCGAAGAAATATCGGAAGGTACTATCTTGTCTAAAATGATAAATATTATCCTTATAATTCAAAGGAGATTCGGTGTTTCCAGGAATCCACACGATGCCAGAACCCATTTTTTGGATGAGCTTAGCTTGCCTGTCTTTGTAAGTTGAGGTAGAAAATAATTGCATATACAATTATACGAATTTAGCTTGAAAATACCGCTTTAGATTTTGTAATTTAATTATTCTTTGTCGAACCAAAAAAATAGGCATAACCTTAGTTATATCGTGGCTTCTTTATGGAAGAGAAAGGGAAATTGAATAAAAATATATACAGTATTTTCGAGCTTAATTCGTATTGTACGACTTTCCTTAATATAGGATAAAATTAGATTGTCCTGTCCTTAAAAACCTGCTATTTTAATAGGATTACATATTATAAACGCCGCCATTTATATCAAGAGTAGCTCCAGTGATAAAGCCATCATATTCCGAAGCTAAATACAAGACTGCTCTTGCAACATCAGCAGAATTTCCAGCTCGTTCTATAGGAATTCCTGAAACTGTTTTAGCTGCAGATTCCTTTGTAGTATGTGTATCGTGAAATGATGTTCCCAGGATTAGTCCCGGAGCAACGGCATTAACTCTTACTCCTTCAGCACCTAATTCCGCAGACAGAGCACGTGTAAACGTAAGGATCGCACCTTTGCTAGTTGCATATGCCAAAGAACCTCCGTGTCCCCCTTTTCTTCCAGCTAATGAAGCCAGATTCACAATGCTACTATTGTCATTTTTAATTAGATGAGGAGTTGCTGCACGTGTAACTAACATCATAGATGTCATGTTAATATCCATTACCTTATGCCAGAAATCTTTTTCTATTTCATTTATCATCTTTCTCGCTACAAGAGACCCAGCATTATTAATCAAAATATCAATTCCTCCGAGCGACTCCACCATTTTACTCACTAATGCATTTGCATCAGCCTCCTTGGTCAAATCACCTCCTATAGCAACTGCATTCAGACCTTTTTTTTTCGCTAGACTTACTAACTCATCAGCCTTCGCTGAACTAGAAAAATAATGTACAGCTATTTCCGCTCCACAATCTATAAAATGCCTACTTATGGATTCTCCTATTCCTTGAGCTCCAGCTGTGATTAACACTTTTTTTCCTTGTAACTTATTTGCGATCATATTTTTTACGTTTTGATTTGAAATCAATATTAAAACTAAAATAATTAAAAACTAGAAATTACCTGAATTAGCCTTTTCTTCTTTCTAATAAAATCATCATCATCAATGCAAGCATAATTCTATCATCGTCATCGTTATCCATTGCTCCTAATTTATCTATTGTGAAATTCCTACCAAAAAATGAAGCATTCTTGCTTAATCTCACGATTTCTTTTCCATCATTATCCGTTAATAAATAAGTGGGATTAAAGAAATAACCTGTTAGCATAGATAGAATTGGTATTTCCCCAAACAAACTATCAGCCACTTTTATCCATGGATTCTCCTCATTTATTTCATATTGCTTTTCCTCATTCTCGTCTATTATATGATAATTTGTCTTCCATATAGAACGCCACCCCTTTCTCGCTATCTTACCAAAATAATTGCCTTGTGCATCATGAAAACTGTATGCTGCCGAAAAATCTAACCATCTATCAGCCTTTATATTATAATTTACCTTAGTCTTACTTTCATCATTATAGATCTGAATGTCTTCCTTGAATTTGAACATTTTTTGTCTGACGTAAGCGATAATATTTCCTCTGGAATCGGTAGCTGTAAAATCATTAGCTATAGTAGCAATATTAAATTGAAATTTTACGGGAAAATTTATGTTTTGCATATTTCTTATGGTTTAAATTGGTATTATACAAATTCTACTCCATAATGCCGCATATCTTTTAATTAATTCCTCTATTTCTTCACTGAAAAGCCTCAACGTAACGCTGTTATGCCTGTGTTTTTCAACTCGAACTAAAAAATTAATTGACAAAATCTATTGGGGGCATTCTAAAGTTAAATTGGTATTAGTTAAAAATCTGCATTAAAAGTAGAAAAGACTGAGCTGAAAATGCGACCGAAAATAGAATTATTACGGTTCAACTAATAAATAAATGATTCAACTAGTACTTATAGCTGATTAGAATAAGGCATTTTTTACTTTATTCACATCAAGAAAGTACAATGCTTTTACATTTAAGCCTCCTATTCTGTAGAAATCTGTAATCTCACGAACGTTCAGCAGATACTCCGTGAATTCTGTATTTCTTGACAGAGTTGTATTATATGAAACAACCAAGTCGCTTCCTGGAGCGAAACGCCAAGTATAAACTGTGTTTATTGTAAAGAAATTATTATTGATGTCATTTAAGAAATTCCCTTCATCGTCAAGACCTGTATAAGATGAGGTTGTTAGTTCTCCTGTAACACCATTTAAATCGCCAAAACCTTCATATTGTACTGATCTGAAAAAGTGATTCGCTTGTACTACTATCGACATCAGGTTATTCAAGTTGTATTGTCCAGAAAGTCCATTATTAAATGTTCGGACATCCCTGATTCCTATAATAATATCATTATTAATATTTTCATAGTCTAAAGGAAATACAAACCCTCTGTCAACATCTTGAATACTATATGAAATAGAAGGAACAATAAATATTTTAGAATTTAATCTTATTCGAGGAGCAACGAAAATATTAAAATCATACTTTCCTTCAAGATCGTATTTTCTAAAGTTTGTTCGAACATCAAGCGCAAGAGGCTTTCTATAATCTGAAGATAAAAACCCTCCTATATTCGCGCTTCTTGGCCTTTGAAGAAAAGCTGTAAAATCTGAAGTTCTCGGCTCGAAATAATCTTTAAATCCAACTGGTGAAAATTCTAAATTCGCACCAAAAGTATCAAAGGATTTCAATCTTAAAAAGAAGCTACTTCCTGTAAAAAAGCCAACAGAAACATTAGGTGAATACAAGCTTTCATGAGAAACCCATTGTGAAAAACTTATACGAGCAATTTTTTCATTTTTAGGTTTAAAAACCTCATAATCTACTGAACCAAAAAATGATTTTTCATTCGGACTAAAAAGAAAACCTAAGTCATTCGGATTATAATTTAAGCTCTCAATACTTGCACCTGCACTATATTGCCAATTTCCACTTATTTTACCTGCTTCAGCATTTACTGTAAAACCTTGATCTGTGCCACTTCCTTGCACAAAGCGTTGACTTAATGCATAAGAACCTGAAAAGTCGTAACTCTGATTCTTGTTCCTCAAATTCCAATCGAGCCCAGTTACATTCGCATCTGTTGCATCTCCTCTTCTAATAACATTCGTATTAATAATCCCAATTTTAGAATTATTTTTCAATGCTTGTTCAAAAACCAATACATTATAATTGGTCAATGGATTTATTATGGCTTCTTGTTGATTAAAAGCTGTATCTGTATAAATACCCGTCGTAGGAGCTTCTACAGCATTGAATATTCCTATACCTGTATTTGTATTTGTTCTACCAGATATTTTTGCCGCGTTCACCAGATTATTAACAGGTGTTTCTTCGAAAAACAAGAAATCTTCTCTCCCTGCAACTTGATTTCGGAGGAATCCTTGTCCACCTATTCTTCGGGTAAAAAAGACACCAGCTGTCTGGAACAATTCTAATCCTTCTTGAAAGAAAGGTCTATTTTCTTGAAATTGCTGTTCGAATGGAGAAAGGTTTAATTCTACTACATCTGACTGAACCTGAGAAAAATCAGGAATGAGCACCATATCTAAAGTAAATGCTTCATTAATTCCATATCGTAAATCTAAACCCCCATTGATTCCTGTTTCAAAATCTTGATTTCCATCTTGATTAACAAAGGTATTTACATTTGCCGCAATGAAGGGAGTTAAAGATAAACGCAAAGGAGCGTCTATATTTTTGATCCCTTTTAATGTTCCCATTTGACTTAGAAACCCATTTTGTGCAGGATCTATTTCGTTCCAGAAAGATTCTTCTCTTGTTCTTCTATTTACACGTGTAAAATTTATGTTCCAATCTGCGCTTTCCACTACGGGAAACCTAATGGCAAAGTAAGGAATTGCTATTTCTACACTCCAGCCATCATCCTGAATTTGTACAGCACTTTTCCATACATCATTCCAACTGCCATCTTCATCATCCAATTCATTTTTTGCATCCCTTTGCACACCAGCAGCAGATACTAAAAATGAAAATCCTGTAAGTCCCGCTTGATATGGATCGATTACCACACCAAAATAATCCGTATTCGTCAATTGATCTCTAGGAGACAAATCCTTAATCATTGACTCCGGATTTTTATCGTGCATTTTTGCAGCTACATATAAATATTGATCATCATACAGCACATAAACATCTGTATTGAAATCGGAAGGCACTCCTGGAGTAGGATTTAATGTAGTAAAACTGTGAGCTCTCTTACTTTTTTGAAAGAATATATCATCTATTTCCCCATCAATTACAGGTTTTACACCTGTTCTAACAGCATCCATACTTTTTGGCAATACCTGTCCATATAAGCTTTGTGCGCTTATACTAAGTAAAAAAATAATGCCGAATAAAATACCTTTCAAAATCTAATTTTCGTTTGTCCGCAATATTAAATATAATCTTTTAACTTTTGTTGCGTATTTTCTCCCAACCCCAAGCAGTATCCATTATCTCTCTTATCCCTCTCTTTGGGTCCCAACCCAATCTTTCTTTAGCTTTTTCATAATTAGCAAACATGGATGGAATATCTCCTGGGCGACGTTCATCCAAGGAATAATTCAACTGATTCCCACTTACTTCTTCCCAATTCCTAATTGCTTCCAATACTGTAGTCCCCTTTCCTGTCCCTAAATTAAACACATCCACGTTTCCGCCACTAATTTCATCATTTTCCAGATATTTCAGCGCCTTGGTATGTGCATCTGCTAAATCCATCACATGAATAAAATCGCGAATACAAGAGCCATCACGCGTATCGTAATCCGTCCCAAAAACATTCAATCGTTCTCTTTTCCCTATTCCTACTTCTGTAATTATAGGAACCAAATTCAAAGGCTGATTAATCGGTGATTCACCTAATTTCAGCGATTCATGTGCTCCTGCAGGATTAAAATAGCGAAGTAAACACGCATTCATATCTGAATCAATGATACTATCTTCTATGATTCTTTCACATACTTGTTTGGTGTATCCATAGGGTGATTCAGCTGTCTGAATAGGAGTTTCTTCCGTTACAGGCAATTCGTCCGATTGACCATATACCGTGCAAGAAGAAGAAAAAATAAAATGCTTGACTTTGTGTTTTAAAGCAGATTCCAACAGATTGATTTGCCCTTCTACGTTATTTCTATAATAAAGAAGTGGTTTAGCAACAGATTCTCCTACTGCTTTAAGTGCAGCAAAATGAATGATTGCATAAATATCCTCTTGTTCAAACACCTCCTCAACAGCCTTTCTTTCAACTAAATCAACAGGGTAATTCTTTACTTTTTTACCAGTAATTTCTTCTATTTGATCAAGAACGGAAGCATCACTGTTAATATAACTATCTAAAGAAATGCACTCATATCCATTTTGGAGAAGGTCTACGATTGTATGACTTCCTATGTAACCACAGCCTCCTGTAACCAGAATTTTTCTCATAATACACTCATTCTCCGTAAAATTCGTAAAATTCCACTTTATATTCCATCTTTTTATTATTACTATTGTTAATTAATTGAATATGGACATTTACATATGATTTCTAAAAATACGATTGTATCTCACTTAGTGGAATTATGCCATCAACATGGGGTAAAACACATCATTTTTTCTCCTGGAAGTAGAAATGCACCCTTTACCATATCTTTTAATGAAGATCCTCGTTTTCAGTGTTATGTAATTCCTGACGAACGAGCTGCAGCTTTTTTCGCTTTGGGTCTTGCTCAATATACAAAAACTATTACTGCTGTGTGTTGTACAAGTGGAACGGCATCCTTGAATTATGCACCTGCTTTAGCAGAAGCTTACTATCAGAGAATTCCTATTTTAGCGATAACAGCAGATCGACCTGAAGAGTGGATTGATCAAGGAATAGGACAATCTATTCGCCAACATAATGTTTTCCGAAACTTCATTCTGAAATCACATACCTTACCTTCTAATACGGAGAAACACCACTATGCTTCAAGGCTTATAAATGAAGTCTTACTTTACGCGAATGGAAATATAAAAGGACCTGTTCATCTTAATGTTCCACTCTATGAACCCTTATATGACACAGTTGAAAACCCGCGTATCTTACCAAGAAAAATTGAAAAATTAGACTTTCTTCATCGAGTCAGTTCATCAGAAATTGATCGATTAAGTGAGCAGTGGAATAGCGCTAATAAGAAGTTGATCGTAATAGGTGCAATAGAGAAAGATCCTGAACTCCAACGTCTGATTTCATCTCTTACAGACGACCCTTCGGTGGTTGTACTTACGGAAACTCATGGCAATTTAGTTGACGAACGTTTTCATCCATCTATTGATCGGATTATAGAGGGAATTACGGATGATTTAGTAGGTGATTTCACGCCTGACATATTACTAACTTTTGGGGTAAATCTTATCTCAAAGAAGCTAAAACATCTACTGTACAACATGAGCATTGATGCGCATTGGCATATCGATCCTCACCCGGATTTGGTTGACACTTATCATTCATTGACGCTACATATAGAAGATACACCGCTCAGTTTTTTTAGTCTTTTTGAGCGGGCTTGTAAGCCCAAAGAAAGTGGCTTTTCTGCCATGTGGGATAAGCTGGAAAAAGCGACGCAATCGGTGCATTATTCCTTCCTTTATAAAGTAGGTTATTCTGATTTTTACGTGTATTCACAACTGATGAAAGCACTTCCAAAAGGCACTTTCTTACAAATGGGAAATAGTGCGGCCGTTCGGTATATCCAATTGATTTCACAACGCTATGACATCGTGTATCATGGAAATAGAGGAACTTCAGGAATTGATGGTTGTACCTCAACAGCAGCAGGTGCCGCTTGGTTAAACCATAAAAAACTTACTGTTCTTATGAGTGGAGATGTGAGTTTCTTCTATGATATAAATGCCCTTTGGCATAAATACTTAAGTCCTAACTTACGTATAGTTATAGTAAATAATAGAGGTGGAGGAATATTTCGCATTATCAAAGGACCACACACCACCAATCAACTAGAAGAGTTTTTCGAATCGAGACATGATGTGAATGCTGAACATGCTGCAACGACTTATGGATTAGATTACTTTAAGGCTGGAAACAAAGACGAATTAGACGAAGCAATCAGTCATTTTTTCAAGGAAAAACCTAAAGCTTCTATATTAGAAATCTTTACTCCAACAGAAGATAATGATAAAATCTTAGGAGCGTATTTCAAGCATATTAATAAAGCCTTGGGGATATGAGAGCTTGCTCCTTTACTAAACATAGACTGAAGTTCTATAATCCGGCTGGAACATCTAGGGGTATATTGTATCAAAAAGATAGTTACTTTATTCGATGGATAAAAGATGATCGAACATATTATGGAGAATGTGGATTACTAAGCGGTTTGTCCATAGATGATTTACCTGAATATGAAGAAGTATTAGATGCTGTTTGTAAAGATATAAGTGAAGGAAAAATTCACGCGTTAAACCTCCCTAAATTCCCTTCTATCCAATGCGCTATTGACATGCTTCAGCTCGCAATAAAAACCCCTTCTAATGACCAATATTTTCAAAACGACTTTTATCATTCCTCGGCTGCTATTCCTATTAATGGTCTGATATGGATGGGAGATACCGATTTCATGAAAACCCAAATCGATACGAAAATTGGAAAAGGATTTCGATGCATCAAAATGAAAGTAGGTGCTATAGATTGGGAAAACGAAAGAGCCTTATTAAATCATATCAGAAATAAAGGAGGTAGTGAATTAATTATTCGAGTCGATGCAAATGGAGCGTGGGATGATGATGACGATACTAAACGAAAGCTTGATTTTCTAGGTAAACTAAACGTTCATTCTATAGAACAAGTAACGCGTGTAGGGAATCATGAAGCACACATGAATTTACACAAAAACAGCCCTGTAGCATTTGCGTTAGATGAAGAATTATTTCAACATGTTGATACGCTTTCTCGAGCAAAGTTACTTGACACATTAAAGGTGGAATATATTGTTCTAAAACCTAGTTTGGTCGGAGGCTTCAAAGCATGTGATGAATGGATTTCGCTATGTGATGAACGTAATATGGATTACTGGATAACATCAGCACTTGAATCGAATATTTGCTTAAATGCCATTTCACAATATACTTTCCCTCATAAAAAAGATCACTTTCAAGGTTTAGGAACTGGATCTTTATACGAAAACAACATCCCTTCTCCATTGAAAATAGTTGGTGATGAAATGACGTATGAAAAAGGAGGAAAGTGGGATTATTCCATATTAGATTTTGGGGATGAGTTATAAAATTCACATAGGAAAAGAATCTTTTTCAGTACAAGAATTAATAGAAATTCAGGAATTTGCTTCATTTTCAGAATTTGCAAAACATGCCATCACATTCCTAAAAGAATGGAAAGCAAGCGATTCTAGCCTTACTGCTCAAACATCAGGATCAACTGGAAATCCAAAACAAATAAAGTTAAGCAAGAAGGACATGATCAATAGTGCGATAGCCACTGGAGAATTTTTTGGGTTTAAACCCAAAACAAAACATTTCAGTCCGCTCTCTGCTGAATATATTGCAGGTAAAATGATGCTTGTTCGTTCTATGCATTGGCAAACAAACTTGCACCTCTTCCCAAAAGATGCAAACCCCCTAAGGTACTGTAATCAGCACTTTGAGTTCGGAGTAATGACTCCGCATCAATTAAGCGTAGGATTATCAAGCGAATGGAAAGACAACATTTCAAACATTCAGACATTACTTTTGGGCGGAAGCCCCATAAACAATGAACTAGAAAACAATATTCAAACATTAGATTGTACTATTTATCTAGGTTATGGAATGACGGAAACCATGTCACATATTGCTCTAAGAAAACTAAATGGTCAAGGCAAAAGTGATATTTACCATGCGGTGAATGGTGTTCATTTTAAAAAAGATTCTAGGGATTGTCTCGTCATTCATTGTGATCATTTATCCATGGATAAGATAGTTACAAATGACATAGTGGAATTAATGGATGAAAAACAATTTAGATGGAAAGGAAGAGCAGACAATGTGATTAATTCAGGAGGGATCAAGCTTTTTCCAGAGGAAATAGAACGGAAACTAGATGTAATAATTGATCGACCATTTTATATTTCAAGCGAAGATCACAAAGACTTAGGACAGCAAATTATTCTAAAAATAGAAGGTCAAGAAATACCAGATTTAGCTTTACAAATGAAGAAGATTTTGAAGAAATATGAGATTCCAAAGAAAATCTATTACAAAGCGTCTTTCAGTTATACAAAAACAGGAAAAATTATACGAAAATAAATTCTACATTTGTACACCTAAAAAGTGAACTATGTATAAGATTTTTGGTCTATTCTGTACTTTGTTTTTGGTTCTTTCATGCAGTAAAAATAGAGAACGAATCGTAGTAGAAGATACGTCGACACTTCAATTATTGGAGATGAAGAATCCAGATGTTAGTGGTCTGGATTTCGCCAATAATATCCAAGAGACAAGAGAGATTAATTCATTTACATTCGATGGACTATTGCAGGGATCAGGTGTTGCTGTGATTGATTTCGACAATGATGGATATCAAGATGTTTTCTTTGCATCATCCCAAGGTAAGGATCAATTGTATAGAAACAAAGGTGGAATGACTTTTGAAAATGTCACCACAAAAGCGGGTATTCTTCAAGGAGATTATTATAGTACTGGTATTTCAGTTGTTGATATAAATGCAGACGGTTACGATGATATTTACGTCAATCGTTTTATGCACACGGATGCAGCTAAACGTAGAAATCTCTTATATCTGAATAATAAGAATGGCACATTCAGTGAAGTTGCACAGCAATATGGCTTGGCAGATACAGGCTTTTCTACATGTGCATCATTCTTCGATATGGATGGAGACAATGATCTTGATGTATATATAGGGAATCAACCACCAAATGATTTTTTCTCAAAACAAAGTTTGAAGGGAAAGAAAGATTTTCAGTATACCGATAAATTATATAGAAATGATAATGGCATCTTCAAAGATTTCACTAAGTTAGGACATGTTACTAATTACTGTTACACTTTATCAGTTAATCCAGTGGATTTCGATTCAGATGGTGATATAGATTTGATGGTGGCAGTAGATTATGAAGAACCAGATTTATTACTGAGAAATAGAGGAAGTGGAAGTTTTGAGAATGTAGCAGATGAAGCATTCAGGCATATTAGCAACTTTTCCATGGGAACTGATATTGCCGATATAAATAATGACGGTATGCTTGACATCTTTTCAGTGGATATGGTTGCAGAAGATAATTTCCGTCAGAAAACGAATATGAGTGGAATGAATCCAGAAAAATTCTGGAAATTAGCAGCAGCTGGATACCATCATCAATACATGTTTAATGCCATGCACATAAATAACGGTAACGGCATGTTCAGTGAAGTTGCACAGTTAAGTGGGATTAGCAATACGGATTGGAGTTGGTCTCCTTTATTCATGGACATCGATCAAGATGGCATGCAAGATTTGATTGTTACTAATGGAATCTATAAAGAGGTAAGGAATAAAGATTACGATAACTGGAGAAAGGACTATTTTAAGAAAAGACAGGAGGAAGCGATCAAAAACGGAACGAAAATTCAGTATGATCCTTTAGAAGTATCTGAAAAAGCACCTTCATTTAAAGTATCTAATTACGTATATAGAAATAACGGGGATCTTCAATTTTCTAAGATGAATGAAGCTTGGAATTTTGACACGCCCTCTTGGTCATCCGGAGCAGCTTATGCAGATTTTGATAAAGATGGTGATTTAGATTTAGTGATCAATAATTCAAATATGACCTCTTTTCTATATGAGAATAAGGCAAATGATTTAGGTCTTCATAATTATGTAGCATTGAAGTTAGAAGGGCCAGCTGGAAATAGACATGGATTTGGTGCGAGCGTCAAAATAAAATATGGAGATAATACACAAGTAGGACAGATGAATCCATATAGGGGGTATATGTCTTCTTGCGAGAACATTATCCATTTTGGCTTAAAAGATAAAGATGTCATTGATGAAATTACCATTATATGGCCAGATAAAACAAAGGCAGTTTATAAAAATCTCCAAGCAAACCAGACCATTACTCTAAATCATGCAGATGCACAGGACAGAATGCAAAAAACTAAGCCAAATGCGATGTTCAGAAACATACGTCAATATGAGCCGATAGTTTACAAAGAGAATGATTACGATGATTATAAAGATGAGATATTATTACCTCACAAGATGTCAACATTAGGGCCAATAGTTGCCGTTGCTGATATTAACGGTGATGGCAATGATGACGCTTATGTTGGTGGAGCAAGTGGAGAAGCTGGTATTTTATTGATGGGGACAAAAAATGGGATTTTCGAAAAAACAGCTGTCTCAGCATTTTCTGGAGATAAGAAATATGAAGACGGAGCTGCAACATTTTTTGATTCTGATGGTGATGGAGATCTAGACTTATATGTAGGAAGTGGCGGAAATGAGTTTCCAGCGAATAGTGCAATGTATAAAGACAGAGTTTACATTAATAACAATGGAAAATTTACAAAGTCTACTATTTCTAGTAATAATGTAAGTACAGGAGCAGTTGCTGCTGGTGATTACGATGGCGACGGCGATATGGATTTATTTGTAGGAGGTCGTCAAATCCCAGGCAAATATGGTTATGCGCCAAATAGTTACTTCTTAGAAAATTCAGGAAGCTCATTTAGTATCAAGAACGAGATGCAATTAGGTATGGTCTCTGATGCAAAATTTGCTGATATAGATGGTGACAATAAATTAGAACTAGTTGCAGCAGGTGAATGGATGCCAATCAAAATTTTGGATTATGATGGAGAGTGGAAAGAAAACACGGAGAACGCGCAATTAGGAAAATCAGATGGCTGGTGGAATATAATGGAATTAGTCGATATGGATGGAGATGGTGATTTAGATATATTAGCAGGAAATCTTGGTAAGAACATCAAGTTCAAAGCAAGTGAAGACCAACCATTCAAACTATATGTAGATGATTTTGATGGAAATGGAAGTAATGATGTTTACCTTGGTTATTATGGAAATGATGGAAATTTATATCCAGTAAGAGGCCGTCAATGTAGTAGCGAACAAATGCCTTTTGTAAAAGAAGAATTTGCTACATATAACGATTTTGGAGCAGCTACTATTAATCAAGTATTAGAAGATAAAATTGGCGACAATACGGTAAAAGAAGAAGTGTACACTTTTGCTACTAGCTATTTCAAGAATAATGGTAATGGTAAATTTGATATTATTGAATTACCAAATATGGCTCAAATTTCACCAACCTTTGGTTTTGCAGTATTGGATATGAATAACGATGGTAAGAAAGATTTTTTCGCTGCTGGAAATTATTATAATAGAGAGGTTGAAACTACTAGAAGTGATGCGGGAACAGGTTATGCTGCAATCCAAAAAGATGATAATACTTTCGAGATTCTTCCTGTTTCAGAGACCGGGATTAATGCGTATAAAGATGTTCGTGTAGTTAAGGAAATGAGAGCTGGTAATAGAAAAATCGTTGCAATATTCAACAACAATGATGCAGCTGAATTTTATCAACTTAAATAATCGTGTAACGAATTGCTTACCGATATGTGATTGAACAAAATCAGAACTATGTTTAAATGTTTAGTTCCTATATGTGTCTTATTATTGATTGTGTCATGTGGTCAAAATAAGCAACGCATCACAGTAGAAGACACTTCTTCCCTTCAACTACTTGAATTAATAAATCACAGTGAAAGTGGGCTTGATTTTGCCAATAACATAAGAGAAACACCAGAGATTAATTCCCTACTTTATGAAGGTTTACTTCAAGGTGCAGGAGTAGGCATCATTGATATAGACAATGATGGCTATCAAGATATCTATTTTGCATCTTCTCAAGGTCAGGATCAATTGTATAAGAATAAAGGAAAAATGCGCTTCGAGAATATCACTCGGAAAGCAGGAATTCAACAAGGTGATTATTACAGTACGGGAATTTCTATTATCGATGTTAATTTAGATGGATACGACGACATTTATGTAAATCGATATCTTCATAATCAGCCAGCTAAACGAAGAAATTTCCTTTATGTAAATAATGGAAATGGAACGTTCACTGAATCAGCAGCCCAATATGGATTGGCAGATGCAGGCTATTCAACTTGTGCTACTTTCTTCGATATGGATGGTGACAATGATCTTGACGTATATGTAGGAAATCAACCTCCTAACGATTATTATAGCAAACAAAATCTGAAAGGTCCTAGTAAATTTAAATATACTGATAAGCTGTACATGTATGCAAACGGCAAATATCAAGACCACACCCAACAAAGTCGAATCACGAATTACAGTTACACTTTATCTTGCAGTCCTATAGATTATGATGGAGATGGAGATATTGATTTAATGCTTGCTGTTGATTACGACGAACCAGACTTCCTTCTTAAGAATAATGGAATTGGTGGATTCACGAATGCGGGAAATGAAGCTTTTCGCCACATAAGTAATTTCTCTATGGGATCTGATATTGCAGACATCAACAATGATGGCAAGTTAGACATTTTTGCTGTAGACATGGTAGCAGAAGATAACTTCCGCCAAAAAACGAATATGGGAGGAATGGATCCAGAAAAATTCTGGAAGTTAGCGAATGCTGGATACCATCATCAATATATGTTTAACGCGCTTCAGTTAAATAATGGAAATGGAATGTTCAGTGAAATCGCACAATTAAGCGGAATAAGTAATACAGACTGGAGTTGGGCTCCTTTATTTATGGACATTGATCAAGATGGTCTCCAAGATGTGATTGTAACGAATGGCATTTATAAAGAGATACGTAATAAAGATTTTGACAAATGGCGTCAGGAATTTTTTGATAAGAGACAAGCAGAAGCAATTTCATCAGGGACAAAAGCAGAATACAATCCACTAGAAGTTTCATCAAAAGCACCATCAGTAAAAGTTTCTAATTACGTATACAGAAACAACGGCGATCTTCAGTTTTCAAAGATGAATAAGGAATGGAATTTTGATACGCCATCTTGGTCATCCGGAGCTGCATATGCAGATTTTGACAATGATGGAGATCTAGATTTAGTGATTAACAACTGTAATATGATGTCCTTTCTTTATGAGAATAAAGCAAATGACCTGGGACTAAATAATTACCTGAAAGTAAAACTAGAAGGTCCAAAAGGAAACCGACATGGAATAGGCGCAACAGTACAGATCAAATATGGCGACCAAGTCCAAAAAGCTCAAATGAATCCCTACAGAGGATATATGTCATCGTGTGAGAATGTCATTCATTTTGGGCTAAAGGACAATAGAGTGATAGATGAAATCAGAGTAATTTGGCCAGATAAAAGAAAAGCCGTTTATAAGAATGGACATGCAAATATGACGATCACCTTAAAACATTCTGATGCGCGAGAAAGAATGCAAAGGCAAAGGTCAAATGGTATGTTTACCAAAGTGAAACAGGATGAAACAATAAGCCATAAGGAAAATGACTACGATGATTACGAAGAAGAAATTTTGCTTCCGCACAAGATGTCAACATTAGGGCCAATAGTGGCTGTTGCGGACATAGATGGAGATGGAAATGATGATGCATATTTAGGTGGTGCGACAGGAGAAGAAGGGTTTTTATTAATGGGATCAGCATCAGGAAAATTCACGAAGCAAACTCAATCCGTATTTGCACGAGATAAAAAGTACGAAGATGGAGCTGCAAGATTTTTCGATTCGGACGGAGATGGAGACCTAGACTTATATGTGGGAAGTGGAGGAAATGAATTTTCTGCAGGAAGTGCTATGTACAAAGACCGATTGTATATAAACAATAAAGGCAAGTTTTCTAAGAAGACAATTGCAAGCAATTTCGTGAGTACAGGAGCTGTTGCAGCTGGAGATTTTGACGATGATGGAGATGTGGATTTGTTTATAGGAGGTAGGCAGATAGCAGGAAAGTATGGTTATTCTCCCAAGAGTTATTTTCTAGAAAATCAAGGAGGAAGATTCCTGATAAAGGGAGAACAAGAAATGGGGATGATAACAGATGCTTCATTTGTGGACATAGATGGAGATGAGAAGTTAGAATTGCTTGCATTGGGAGAATGGATGCCAATCAGGATATGGGACTATGACGGGGAATGGAAGGAGACAACGGAAAGTGCCCAGTTAGGCAAGACAGATGGATGGTGGAACAGGATGGAAATAGTAGATATGGATGGAGATGGAGACATGGATATATTAGCGGGAAATTTAGGGAAGAACATCAAGTTCAAAGCGAATGAGGAGCAACCTTTCAAGTTATATGTTGATGATTTTGATAAAAATGGCAGCAATGATGTCTATCTGGGTTATTATGCGAATGACGGGAAATTATATCCTGTGAGAGGTCGACAATGTAGTAGTGAGCAGATGCCATTTGTAAAAGAAGAATTTGCTACGTATAATGATTTTGGAACAGCAACTATAACAGAGGTTTTAAATGATAGAATAGGTGATAACACGGTTAAAGAAGAGGTTTACACCTTTGCCACAAGTTATTTTCAAAACGATGGAAATGGAAAATTCAAGGTTATTGAATTACCGAATTTAGCTCAAATATCACCTACTTTTGGATTTGCTGTTATGGATATAAATGGAGATGGCAAGAAGGACTTTTTTGGTGCGGGAAATTATTATAACAGAGAGGTGGAGACTACTAGAAGTGATGCGGGAACAGGTTATGTTGCACTTCAAAAAGAAGACGCATCATTTGACATTCTATCAGTTTGGGAGACTGGAATTAATGCTTATAAAGATGTAAGAGCAGTAAAGGAAATGCGTGCTGGGAAGGATAAGATCATTGCTATTTTCAATAATAATAGTGATGCTGAATTTTATAAGTTGAAGTAGGGATTTTGTTTTTCTTTTTGGGCTTAAAGCCCAAAAATTTTAATGCTACTAAACCCTGAAACTACTATAATACCTAACTCACAGTAATATTTTTTGCATGAACACAATCCTTGTTTTCTACGGATAATCCTATATATTTTTACTCAATTTATCGATTGTAACAATTTAAGTTTGGTATTCGTTAAATATAGAAAGGCTATATTTATACAGTAGCTAATTTTTACTTCATAAACCAAAAACAATGCTACAACGACTAGTATTTTTATTTCTTACTACCTCCTTCTTACTTATAGCAGGATGTGAAATGGATAATTCACAGGAGCTTTTGAATGTTTCATATGGAGCAGATGAAGAACAGATATTTGATCTTTATTTGCCTAATAATCGCAATCAAGAAAGTACGAATGTAATTGTATTGGTTCATGGTGGAGGATGGGTAGAAGGTGATAAGAGTGAAATTGAAGGATTCTATGATTACATGGTAAACTTTAGTGACAACTATGCTGTGGTAAATTTGAATTACAGGCTAGGTGATCTTATCGAAAATCCTATTCCGAATCAAATGGAAGACATAGCAACATTCATTGAATTTTTTAAAGAAGAGGCAGAAAATTATATAGTTAATCCTACTTTTTCATTTTTTGGGATTAGTGCTGGAGCGCACCTTTCTATGCTTTATAGTTATCAATTTGATGTGAATCAAGATATCAAAGTTGTGTGCAATATGATAGGCCCAACAGATTTTTTGCATGCGTCTTATGTAAATGCTACAGATTCTGTAACAACTGAATTTGTGAGTAATGTTGAGGAAATTATAGGTCTACCTATTCAAGGAAATGAATTATTTTACGAATCAATTAGCCCTAGATATTTTGTGAATGATTCTACAGTTCCTACTATTTCATTTTATGGTGGCGAAGATTTATTTACTCCTGAAGAACAAGGACAAGTTTTAAGAGATGAATTGAATAATTTTAACAGAATAAATGAATACATCATTTATCCAGATGGTGGTCATGGATGGGGCGAATCAGATACTTTTGATACTTTGGATAGAGTGATTGAGTTTATAGATGAACATATTTTATAGTTTGAAAACAAAGATGAAATGAGAAATACATTCGTTATTCTGTTGGCTATTTCTTTATTCGGCTGCACAAAAAATGAGCTGAGTGAAATAGGAGGTACTGGTCTTTTTGAAGATCTATGTATAGAAATTGATAATGAAACAAGAAATTATCATTTGTATGTTCCTCCTAATTCAAATTTTTCTCCTATTGTGTTATTATTTCATGGAAATAGGAGTAATAATAACGAATTAATTGGTTTAACAAATGCAAGAGCACCATATAATGTCTGGCTGGAAATTGCGGAAGAAGAAAATATCATTATAGCTATTCCTAATGGAAATGAAGGTGTCAGTAATCAAAGGGGATGGAATGACTGCAGGGAAGATGCCTCCAGCAATCCAGAGTCAAATGATGTTCTATTTATAAGTACTTTACTAGATACTCTAATAGATAATTTTAGAGCAGATGCAAATAGAGTTTATACGATGGGCACATCAAATGGAGGTCATTTTTCTATAAGATTAGCAGAAGAATTATCAGATAAGATTACAGCTTTCGCCGCGGTGGCGGCATCGAATCCTGCAAATTCACATTGTATTAATTCAGCCACTCCTATTTCTGCCATGTTTATCAATGGAACAATGGATCCTATATTGCCTTTCGAGGGAGGAGAAATAGATTCAGATAGAGGCGAAGTTATATCGACTGATGAAACCATTGCTTATTGGGTTGCTAAGAACCAAACAGAAGTTACACCTGAAATTACTATGTTTATTGATAGAGACACTGATGACAATTGTACCGTAGAAAGTTTCCTTTACTCAAATGGAATCTCGAATACAGAGGTAGTTTTATATAGAGTTAATGATGGTGGCCACACTGAACCAAGCATCCAAGAAAGGTATAGCAATATCTTTAAGGAAATTGTTGGTGACCAAAACGGAGATATAGAGATAGCTGATGAAGTATGGGAATTCTTCAGGGACAAATCGAAATAGCGTAAGAAAATTCATTTGGTGAATGGTTTTTTTCTTTGGGCTTTAAGCCCAAAATTTTTAATGCTACTAAATCCTGAAACGACCATTATCACTACTCACAGCAATATTTTTTGCACGAATATACAATAGGACTTTTATTTCTATTTTAAAAATTGTATCCATTCCACTTAAATAAGATGAATAATAAAAAGTATTGTTCCATTTGGATGCATTAAATATGTGGATACACTAAATTTGTCAATCCATAATATATGAAATGCCAACATTAAGACAACTATTTTTATCTCATGTAGCCCAAACGAGCGAATTGCCTCTTATGTTAGAAGTAGAGAGAGCAGAGGGAATGTACATTTACGATACCTCTGGCAAGCAATACATGGATTTGAATTCAGGAATTTCTGTTAGTTCTCTTGGTCATTGTCATCCGGCAGTTGTAAAAGCTGTTACTGATCAAGTTCAAAAACATATGCATACGATGGTTTATGGGGAGCATATTCAGAATAAACAGATAGAATATGCCGAATTATTGACATCTAAGCTAGATGCTAATTTATCAAAAGTTTACTTTGTGATGACTGGAACTGAATGCGTGGAGGTTGCGATGAAATTAGCAAGACGTCATACCAAAAGAACAGAGATAATAGCGGCTCGGGATGCCTATCATGGAAGTACATATGGAGCGGAAGCATTAAGAAGTGATTATGAATTTACAGCATCGTTTGCGCCTGGTGTCCCTGGTGTTCGACATATTACCTTCAATAATGAAGATGAATTGTCAAAAATTTCTTCTAAAACAGCTTGTGTCATTATAGAACCTGTTCAAGCAGAATCTGGGATAAATCCGCCGAAAAACGATTATTTAAAAGCGGTTGAAAAAAGATGTAATGAAGTAGGAGCTCTTTTCATTTTGGATGAAATCCAGACAGGTTTTGGAAGAACAGGAAACTTGTTTGCCCATCAAAAATATGACGTAATTCCTGATGTCTTATTGATAGCGAAATCTATGGGTGGAGGAATGCCCATAGGTGCAGTTGTAGCGAGTAAAGAAATAATGGATAGTTTAATTAAGAATCCAGCCTTAGGTCATATTACAACTTTTGGGGGACATCCAGTAAGTTGTGCAGCAGCTCATGCCACGTTAAAAGAATTGTTAGTAGGTGATATTATCCAAGGAGTGGAGGAAAAATCAAAAATGATTAAGGAAAAACTTGCTAGTCATCCTATTATAAAAGAGATTAGAAACTGTGGATTAATGATGGGAGTAGAATTAAGCAAGAGGAAATACCTTAAGCATGTGGTCAGTCAAGCAATAGAGAATGGGGTATTAATTGACTTCTTTTTATTTAATGATAGAAGTTTTAGATTGGCACCGCCACTGATAATTTCGGAAGAACAGATCTCGGAAGCATGTAGTAAATTGCTATCAGCTTTTGATTATGCGACGAATAAATACAGCTAGATCTCATCATTACTTGGCGTTTCTTTTATGTTATTTTTTTGAAATCAGGGCAAATTATTCTCTAAAACCCAAGAAATAGTGCTACTTTTATTGATTGGGCAGATTATTGCCTTATAATATTGGGTTACAACCCAATTATTTACTAATCAAATATTATTACAAGTTTAAAATTTATTTTATGAAAAAAATTTACTTACTACTTCTTGTACTTTTCGTTTATAGCGGAACATTCGCACAAATAGAAGGTACATGGACCATGTCTCCTCAGGCAACAGCACTTGGTGTAGGCCCTGCACTTGGAGATTTTTCATGGTGGTCCAATTCAGCTGACGACGTAACTACTAGAGCATGTTTCTTTGATGACAGATTTGTTTTTAATGCAGATGGAACATTTGCAAATGAACAAGATGGAGAAACTTGGTTAGAGCCTTGGCAAGGTGTAGATCCAGAGATGTGTGGCGCTTCATTAGCACCTCATGATGGTTCTGCAGAAGCCACATGGTCTTTTGACGAAGCTACTAGTGAATTAACTATAACTGGTGTTGGAGCTCACATAGGACTTGCAAAAGTTGTTAATGGAGCTGAACTTACTAGCCCATCTGAAGCACCAGAATCTATTACTTATCCAGTTGTTATCAGTAATGATACTATGACTGTGGACATCAACTTTGGGCCTGGTTTTTGGCACTTTGTACTTGTTAAAGAAGCACCTGCGAGTGTTGATTTAACAGGATCTTCATGGATGATTGCGCCAGAAGCTGCTGCTTTAGCAGTTGGTCCTGCACTTGGTGATTTTTCTTGGTGGATGTCTGATGATCAAGCTATTATTGATAGAGCTTGTTTCTTTGATGATCAGTATAACTTTTATACAGATGGAACATTCCAAAATGTATTGGATGGAGAAACTTGGTTAGAAGCATGGCAGGGAGTAATGGCTGATGCTTGTGGTGATCCTGTAGCACCACATGATGGAAGCTCTTTAGGAGAATGGACATATGATGAAGCTGCTGGAACAATTACACTTACTGGAACTGGTTCTTACCTAGGCTTACCAAAAGTACACAACAATGGTGAATTAATGAGTCCTTCTGAAGCTGTAGAGTCAATCACTTACCCAGTTGTTTTTGAAACACCTGACAGAATGGTAATAGACATCAATTTTGGACCTGGATACTGGCATTTCGTTCTTGTAAGAACAGGCAGTGTAACTACTGATGTAGAAGAAGTAACACAAGAAGAATTCATTAAATTCTATCCTAATCCAGCAAGAGATTTCGTACAAGTAGAAGCTACTACTGATCTTGACAGATTAGTTGTTAGAGACATTACTGGTAAAATTCTTATGAGTAATAACAACCCTACATCAAATGAAATACTTGATGTATCTGGTTTCACGACTGGATTATATATAATTGAAGCTCATTCAGGTAACAAAGTTTCTATTGAGAAATTATCTGTACATTAATAAAGTGTTGCTTTATACGAATTATTATATAATTTGAAAAGACAAGCGGCTAGTTTTAAAAAACTAGCCGCTTTTTTTATTTGGCAAGGGAATCAGAATTAGAGAAATAGCATGATTTCCAGTATAGATTAATTCTTTATATCCCGTGAAGCTATCTAATGCGAATTAAGCTTGAAAGAAAAGTGCAATACACTTTATACAAATTTAATACCATTTAAAATTTAGAATGTCAGTAATAAATTCAAATTACAAATAGGTGCGTTCGACTAATAAAATAGAGGAATAGTCATAGCTACTTTGATATTTTCTAAGGAAGAAATCACATATTTTAGGAAGAATTTATTCAATTTAGATAGTATACCCATGTAGAATTTATACCAATTTAACTCCATAATGTCGCATTTCTTTTTACTTAATCTTT
>CAZSKA010000011.1:0-16387 GCA_964607315.1 uncultured Saprospiraceae bacterium
GTTAGGATACATGATAAGAAAAGAATCAAGTGTCTCCTGAGCATTTGGAGCCTGTACATGTAAAAAACCATTTTCAGGACACTGACTATAAACGATGGAATGGGTACATAGGAATACCCAAAATAGCATTAGATGTTTTTTCATGATCAAACATATTATAAAATATAAAGATACGTAATATGCTTATATGATGATGCATAATATGCTAAAATAAAATAAAAAAGCCTCCCTTTCCAAGGAGGCTTCATAAATCTTTTTCTTTGGGCTTAAGCCAATAAAATATACTTAGTCAAAACTCTGATTAGCAATACTTGCTTTGTCAACTAATTCTTGATATTCTGTTGGAGTAAGACCGTCTAAAACATAATCAATAGGATTAATTGCTTTTCCATTAACACGTACTTCATAATGAAGGTGAGGAGCGGTAGATGTTCCAGTACTTCCTACAGTTCCTAGTTTTTGTCCTTTAGTCACTACATCACCTTTTTTTACATCCAGGCTATACATGTGTGCATATAATGTAGAAAAACCATATCCATGATCGATTAATACATTCTTACCGTAACCATTCTTCTTATTTTCTACTCTAACAACTTTACCATTTCCTGTTGCTATGATTTCAGTACCTCTTGGCGCTGTAAAGTCGATTCCTGCGTGGTGTTTTTTTACTTTATGAACAGGGTGAAGCCTAATTCCATAACCTGATAAAGCACCTAGTTTTCTCTTTAATTTATCTTCTCTTACTGGTTTTATAGAAGGGATAGAAGCTAATCTTATTTCTCTTTCTGAAGCTAAATGATGAAGCGTATCAAGAGATCTTTTTTGTAATTCTACTTTTCTTTCAAGCTTATTTGCTTTAGAAAGGTAGCTGTCAAGTTGCTCAGTAACTTCAGAGCTATTTTCTAGGAATCTATATGGATTATCACCACCAATACCACCATTCCAAATGGCTTCATCTATTGGTTCCATCCCGAAAATTATACGATGCACATTAGCATCTTTCTCTTGAAGGTCGTCTATTTCAACCGATAATTTATCTATGAATTTTGTTTGTTCTGCCAAGTGAAGAGACATATCGTCTATGACTCTCTTTTGAATTTTCTCTTGGGGACTAACTATAAGCTGGTCAATACCCATATAGAACAGGAAGCCAGTTACTACTACTGCCATTGTATAGGCAGATGTTTTCAAAATTCGATTTTTCAGAGGTACCTCTACTTTCTCATAACGAAGAGTTATGGGATTATAGACGTATTTTTCATTTTTCATCTATTCAATCTTAATCTTTATAGTACATTTGCCTCTCAAAAAAGAGGAAATGAAATAATGAGATAAGTCCATAGGTAATTTGCACGCCAAAATTAACCTAAGAATGTTAATATCCAAAATTTTTACTTATAAAATATGGAAAAGTCAAATATTTAATTTTCTAAAGTATAAGTTCTTGAGGAACATATTTTTGTAAAGAATTTACTATAGTAATGCAAGCAAAAGACATAAGAAAAAAGTTTATTGAGTTTTTTAAATCGAAGCAACACAGCATCGTACCATCCGCTCCTATTGTTTTAAAAGATGATCCTACCTTGATGTTTACCAACGCAGGTATGAATCAATTTAAAGACATCTTTTTGGGAAATAAACCCCTACAAGTACCACGAATTGCTGATACACAAAAGTGTTTAAGAGTTTCAGGAAAGCATAATGATTTAGAGGAAGTAGGTGTGGATAGTTATCATCATACCATGTTTGAAATGCTTGGTAACTGGTCTTTTGGGGATTATTTTAAGCAAGAAGCAATTGACTGGGCTTATGAATTATTAGTTGATGTTTACGGCTTAGAAAAAGATAGATTATATATAACGGTTTATGAGGGAGATGAGAAAGATGGGGTTCCTGCCGATAAGGAAGCCTTTGATATGTGGAGGAAATATTTTGATGAAGACAAGATATTATATTATAATAAGAAGGATAATTTTTGGGAAATGGGGGATACTGGACCATGTGGTCCATGTAGTGAAATTCATATTGATCTCAGAAGTAAGGAAGATAGAGCGAAGTTGCCAGGAAGAGATCTAGTGAATATGGATGACCCTCAGGTCATAGAGATTTGGAATCTTGTATTTATACAGTTTAATAGAATGGCAAATGGTTCTCTTCAAGAATTACCTGACAAGCACATAGATACAGGAATGGGATTCGAGCGTTTATGCATGGCTATTCAAGGGAAGTTGTCTAACTATGATACGGATGTTTTTAGTCCTTTTATAAAGAAGGTAGAGGAATTAAGTGGTAAAATGTATGGTGGTTCTTATGATTTGAATGCAAAATCTGACATAGCTATGCGAGTTATTGTCGATCATATACGTGCAGTAGCATTCACTATTGCAGATGGTGAATTGCCATCAAACACAGGGGCAGGATATGTGATACGCAGGATATTAAGAAGAGGTGTACGATATTACTATTCCTTTTTGGGCGTAAGCCAAGCAATGATGCACGAACTGATTCCTATGTTAGCGGACTCATTTGCAGATGTATTCCCTGAACTGAAAACGCAGGAAGAATTTGTAAAAAGGGTAGTGCATGAAGAAGAAAAATCATTCCTTAAAACGCTCGCCGGTGGATTAAAGAGAATAGAGGCGATAAAGGTAAATGATAATAAACTGAGTGGAGAGATTGCATTTGAATTATATGATACTTATGGATTTCCTATAGATCTTACACGATTGATCGCTTCAGAGAAAGGCTGGGAAATTGATGAGTTTGGTTTTGAAAATGCATTACAACAGCAGAAACAAAGAGGTAGGGAAGATAGTAAGAAAGTAATGGGTGATTGGAATGAGGTGCATCAGGGAACAGAGGTGAATTTCGTAGGATATGATCACTTGACAGTGGAAGATTCCAAGGTGCTTCGTTATAGGATAGCTACTGTAAAAGATAAACCGGTTTATCATGTGGTTTTAAATAAGACACCATTTTATGCAGAAGGTGGAGGACAAGTAGGAGATACAGGATTATTATGGTTTGGGGACGAAAAGATAGAGGTTTTAGATACGAAGAAGGAGAATGATTTAATTATACATTTTGTTAAGTCATTACCAGAAAATATAGATTCTATAGTACGTTGTGAAGTTCATTCAAGAAGGCGAAAGTTAACGGAAAACAATCATACAGCGACACACCTTGTTCATGCTGCATTAAGAAATGTGTTAGGAGATCATGTTCATCAAAGAGGATCTTTGGTAAATGAAAAGTATCTTCGATTTGATTTTTCACATATTTCGAAAATGACGGCAGAAGAGATTGCTCAAGTGGAGAAGATAGTGAATGAAAAGATTAGAGAAAATATCACATTAGAAGAAGATCGTTCGATACCAATTGATCAAGCAAAGGAGAAGGGAGCGATGATGTTATTTGGTGAAAAATATGGAGATGAAGTACGTATGATTACTTTTGATAATTCCTATTCAGTGGAATTATGTGGAGGATGTCATGTTTCTAATACGGGGAAATTAGGTTACTTCAAAATTACATCTGAGTCTGCAGTTGCTGCGGGAGTAAGGAGAATAGAAGCGATTAGTTCAGTAGCGGCGGAGGCTTATATTAATAAGGAGTTAGAGGAGCTTAATTCCATAAGAGGCTTATTTAAAAATCCAGTACATACGGTAAAAAACATTTATAATCTTCAGGAGGAGAATAAGACATTAAAAAAGCAGATAGAGCAACTGATGGTAGCTCAATCGGCGAATTTACAACAGTCGATGAAGAATGATTTTGAGATTGTAAAAGGAATTCATTTCTTAGGTAGAAAGTTAGAGATAACAGATACGAATGCTGTTAAGACTTTAGCGACGAATCTCATAAATGATAAGCCGGAGAGTATAATAGCTTTTGGATTTGAAAAGGATGGAAAGGCACAATTGATGATATTAGTGAGTAAGGATATTACGGATAAATATCAAGCGGGAACAATGATTCGCGAAGCCGCTAAGTCTATCCAAGGTGGTGGTGGAGGTCAGCCTTTCTTTGCTACTGCTGGTGGTAAAAATCCTGCTGGTATAGAGCAAGCGATTGCTGCAGTGAAAGATATGATATAGATCGTTTAAGATTGTTAAATCAATATTTGAAAATAATTGGATGTTTATTTCTTTTTGGGCTTTAAGCCCAAAGTAAAGGAATGAATAGATAGCTAGTCTAGTAACTATAAAAATAGGAATTTATACATATTAAATAATTTTAATTTATAATTTAGCGGTTTTTTATAGAAAAGCTAAATACTCATTAAATGTCTAAAAAACGGGAAATTGTATTTGTCAAAATGTTAGACGCTACATTTATCCAAAAGGACATACCAATCTTAGAAGAATTTGCTAAGGTGGAAGAAGTATATTATAAAAATTCAAAAGGCATTGGATTCGCATTTGCTTGGTTTACATCAATTTTTACTTTTATAAAATTATTTAGAAAAGCGAGTGATGTTTATATATGGTTCGCGGACTATCATGCATTTTTACCAGTATTTTTGTCGAAATTTTTTAAAGTAAAGAGTTACATAAATATTGCGGGATATGATGCAGCTCACATACCTGAACTTAATTATGGTGCTTATACCAATCCATTAAGATCTTTTTGTACAAAATATGCAATTCGAAATGCTGATTATATACTACCTGTAGCTGATAATTTGAAAAAGAAATTGGACAAACTAATTGGTCCAATAAAAACAACCTCAGTTACCATACCTTTTGGCTTTGAATCTAAGAATTGGTTTTGTGATACTCCCAAAGAAGATGTAGTTGTTACTGTTTCTATTTTTGAAACAGAAAGAAGACTTAAAATAAAGGGATTAGATTTTTTTATTGAAGTAGCAAAAGCAATGCCTGACACTAAGTTTATAATAGTAGGCAGCACTCCCAAAGGAGAGGAATTAATAGAAAAGCCTGATAATCTTGTGTTATTACCAAGAACTCCACAAAAAGAATTAAGAGCGATATATTCAAAAGCAAAGATTTACGCACAGTTTTCAATTTCGGAAGGTTTACCTAATGCTGTAATAGAATCTATGTTATGTGAATGTATTCCTATTGGAACAGATGTAGGAGGGATACCAGATATAATAGGGGACAGTGGATATGTGTTAGAAAAACGAAAAGTTGAAGATGCCGTGGTATCTATCAAAAAGGCTTTAAAAGATTCTGAATTAGGAAAGTCAGCACGAAAAAGAGCTTTACAAGAATATCCTTATGATAAAAGAGGTAAAATGTTAAAAGAATTGTTTGAGGTATGAAAGATGGAAGTCAAATATTATTTACATACCACAAGTTGATTTCAAAGTTAGAGTCAATAAGGGGAAATTCACTGGATTGGTCAGATATTAATGTATGTATTTTTGTCTCCACTGGAAGGACAGGTACACATTTTATGTCACATTTATTTAATGATAAGTTTGAAAAAACCTTTGCTGTTCATGAACCTGATATTAATATTTATGATTTAAACATTAATTACCTTAAAGGAAAAGTGAAGGATGATCATTGTCGCAAAATGATTGATTTTTTTAGGAAGGATGTAAGAAAAACCATTAATAAATCTAATGCAGTCAATTACATAGAATCAAATTTAGAGTTATCATTCTTAATACCTGTTTTAAAGGATTATTTTAAAAATTTTAAAGTGATTCATGTTGTAAGAAACCCCAAAGATGTTGTACGTTCTTATTATTCAAGAGAAGCATATGGAAAATGGGTAGGATGGGTGCCATTTATGTCAGATAAAGATCCTAGAGATAGATTAAATGCTGGAATTTTTCCTGAAGACCCATATTCGAGTCAATGGCAAAATATTGATCGATTCGAGAAAATTTGTTGGTATTGGAATAAATACAATGAGTTGATAGAAAGAAATATTGAAAATGATGTTTCTTATATTAGGGTTTCTTTTGAAGATCTTTTTAAAAGAAAGGATGTTTCAGAATGGAATCGAATGATAGAGTTTATGGAGCTTCAGCCATATAAGGAAAAGAATCTTGATGTAGTGGAATATATGTTAGAACAAAAGTCAAATGATGTTAAAAAATTTAAAATTGGAAAGTATCAAGACTGGAGTGACGATCAAAAGAAAATATTAGAAGAAATTTGTGGGGAAAGGATGAAAAACTATGGATATCAAATATAAATATAAATGAGAATTTTAGTAACAGGAGGAGCTGGGTTTATTGGCTCTAATTTAGTTGAAAGATTGGTTAAGGATGGACATGATGTGATCGTCCTTGATAATCTGTTAAGAGGTAATAAAATTCCCAACGAAATCATGCCAAAAATTGAATTCGTAAAGGGTGATGTAAGAGATTTTGATACGGTATTAAAATTAACAAAAGGCTGTCATATAATTTTCCATTTGGCTGCGATATTAGGTGTTGATGTAGTTGCTGATAATCCAATAGAAACTATGGATGTGGAAGTTATTGGTATGAGAAACATCACAAATGCTGCAATAGAAAATGGTGTAAAGAAAATTTTATACGCATCAACAAGCGGAATTTATGGACATTCAGCAATAGAGCAAGCAGTTAATGAAGAAATCATGGTTGATCCTAGGACAAGTTATGCCATGGCAAAGCGATTCAATGAAATTTATCTGGCTGCACTTTATTCTGAGAAAAAATTGTCTTCTGTAGCTATCAGATTTTTCAATGTTTATGGATATAGACAGGATAATAGAATGGTGATACCTAGATTTTTTGAACAAGCAACAGCAGGAGAACCTATTACCGTCTTTGGATCAGGTAAACAAACGAGAGATTTTACTTTTATAGACGACACAGTAAACGCGGTAATTCTATTAATGGAGAATGTTGATGGTTGTGAAATTGTAAATATCGCAAATGAAAATGAAGGAGATATAGAACAATTAGCCTTTGCAATAAAGAAAATTACCAATTCATCATCTGAAATCAAATATATTGATGTCGATAAGAAAAGGTATGATTATGAGGTCGAACGTAGATTCGGGAGTTCAGATAAATTATATAGATTAACTGGATATAAGCCAGATACGGATCTTGAAGAAGGACTTCAAAAAACATTTGGACTTATACCCTCTTAACTCAATAATTCTAGAATAGAATCCTACTTCGAATTCGCTTCCATATACTGTACCGCTAAATTGGACATGGAACGTACGCCTAATATCAAACCACTTTCTTCTATAAAGAAATCAGGTGTATGATGTGGAGGGGCAGTAAATGGATCCTGTCCCACAGGCATTCCTCCTAAGAAGAAATATAGTCCAGGGACCTCATTTGCAAAAAAGGAGAAATCTTCTGCTCCAGTGATTGCAGGAGAAAGGAGTACATTTTCTTCACCTGCAACTTCATATAAGGTAGGAATCATATCTCTGGTTAATTCCAAACTATTAAAAGTAACAGGGTATCCAATTTGAATATCCACTTCAGCAATTGCACCATGACTTTCTGCTATTTTAGTAGCTGTCAGATGGATTTTTTCATGGATGATTTTCTGCATTTCTTTATCTAAAGTTCTTATCGTACCCACTAATTCCACTTCTTCAGGGATGATATTATTACGCACTCCTCCTGATATTTTACCTATACTAATTACTGCAGCTTCTTTAGTCAATTCGGTTTGACGACTGATGATCAATTGTAGTCCTTGCATAATTTGAGCAGATACGATAATAGGATCAACTCCACTCCAAGGTCTTGAACCATGCGTTTGTTTCCCTTTTACTTTTATCACTAAACGATCTTGAGCTGCCATTGCTCCACCTGGTTTATATCGGATTTTTCCAGCCTCTAACCCGGAACTAATATGAAGTCCAAAAACTACATCCACATGATGTTTTGACAATACACCTTCTTTCACCATTAATTTTGCTCCACCTTCTTCTCCCGGAGGAGCGCCTTCTTCAGCAGGTTGAAATATAAAAACAATGGTGCCTTTTAACCCCTCTCTCATGCCAGCTAATACTTCTGCTGTTCCCATTAACATAGCGACGTGTGTATCGTGTCCACACGCATGCATTACACCAACATCTTGCCCTAAATACTCCGTTTTTACCTTGGATGCGAATGGAATATCAACACGTTCAGTTACTGGAAGTGCATCCATATCTGCACGTAAACCAACGACTGGCCCTGGCTTTCCACCTTTTAAAACACCAATTACTCCAGTGAATGCAACCTCAGTTTCTACCTCTATCCCAAGTGATCTCAGATGTGTAGCTACTTTTTTCGCAGTTTCAAATTCTCTATTCGATAATTCAGGATTTTGATGGATATCTCTTCTCCATTCTATTACTTTAGATTCTACTTTTTCAGCAGCTTGATCTATCTGTTCACTTAAGGTTTGGGAATAGCATGATACGCCATATAAAAATGTGCAAATACATAATAGGCTAAGTGTTCTAACTGAGAGCATAGTATTGAATTAATAAGTGTATGATAATAATTATATCGTGTTAAAAGTAATAAAAAATCGAATGTTATGAAAAAGGAATGCAATGTGAGAATGATTAAGCTTATATTTTTTGGGCTTGAGCCCAAAGAAAAAGGCTTTGCTTGGCATTGTTTTTGTGGATAATATTATGTATTTTATGCCTGTGTAAAGGCGAAGAGAATCAAGAGTTATTGTAACATTCCAAGCATGAAAAACATAATGAATTTGGGCGTAAGCCAATCAAAAAAACCAAATAATAATGGAAGATAGAAAGTTAACTTGGAAAGAATTCATGAATGTGGAGATGAAAGTAGGAACTATCATTGCGGCCGAAGTTTTCAAAGAAGCTAGAAATCCTTCCTATAAATTAAAAATTGATTTTGGGAATGATGATATTCGAAAATCGTCAGCTCAAATCACAGATTTCTATAAACCAGAAGACTTGATTGGCAGACAAATAGTTGGAGTAGTAAATTTTCCACCGAAACAAATTGCAAATATCATGAGCGAATGCCTTGTGCTTGGTTCAGTAGACGCGGAAGGTCGAGTTATATTATTACAACCAGAAAGGGATGTTAAAAATGGAGAAAAGATTGCATAATACGCAACAATTTTAACATTTCAATTGTCAGAGAATTAAGACTATTAAAAAAAACTATAAATGAAATCAATATTATCCTTTTGCGCAATTCTTTGTGCAGTGCAATTATTTGCACAAAATTCTAACGACATTAACCAATCCATAATCAGCGAAGTAATATTCGATGATCAGAATAACATGACTCTTTCTTGGATTCCCAAGAGTAGTGCTGATAGTTACAGTATATCTTATAGGACAGCTTTTAACGACTTTTGGAAGACTGCTGCTACAGATGTTACAGATACTTTTTATGTATTTTCAGAGCCCGTAAATGATCGTACAGAGATAAGGATAGAAACAGAAACTGGAAATCTTGCAACTAGCTACATGTATGTGGGAAATAATTATTTTACAGCTGATCAGACAGAAAAGATGTTATTGATTGTAACGGATTCTATATTCAATGCTTTAGAAACATTGATAGAAGATTATAGAGCAGTTTTAGGAAGACAGTTTATAGAGACGGAATTAGTTACAGTTAGTAAAATAGAAGGGGTTCAAGATGTGAAAACTAAAATCCTTAATAGTCATAATGTGGAAGCTTTGGACTATATATTTCTATTAGGAAATGTACCTGTTCCATATTCGGGAAATGCTGCAATAGATGGCCATACAAATGATCATGAAGGTGCATGGGTTGCTGATACATATTATGGAGAACTAGATGGAACTTGGACAGATTCATTTGTTGATAATGAATCAGCAAGTAGAGATGCGAATAAAAACATTCCAGGTGATGGTAAATTTGATAATACGAGCATTCCTTCCAATGTGGAAATTCCAGTAGGTAGGGTAGATTTTTCTAGATTACCTAAACTAGAACAGACAGAAATAGAGTTAACGGAAAGATATTTGTTGAGAAATATTGGTTACAGAAAAGGAGAATGGAAAGGAGTTAAAAGAGCAATAATCGACAATAATTTCAATCTTGCTGAGGGATTTGCTCAAGGTGCGCTGAAATCATTTCATACATTCCTTGAACCCGATAGTATCAATTATAATCAATTTACCCAATGCCTCGATCAAAACTACCTATTTACATTTGGTGCAGGAGGTGGAAGCTATCAAAGTGCAAGCGGGATAATAAATACAGATAACTTGGTTACAGATAGTATCCAATCTGTTTTCATGACAATTTTTGGAAGTTATCATGGAGACTGGGATATAGAAAATAATTTGATGCGAGCTGCATTGGCAAGAGGGTCTGCTTTGACTAATGCATGGAGTGGTAGACCTGTATGGTATTTTCACCCTATGGCGATGGGTGAGACTATAGGACGAGTTACATTGAATACCCAAAATTTTAGTGGCCTTACTTATGTCAGTCAATTTGGTAATCGATGGGCACATACAAGTTTATTAGGAGATCCTTCACTCAAAATGTATTATCATCCTGAAATATCTACACCAGTGATTAATTCAGAGCAAGTGACGTGGGAATATTTGGCAAATGACGAGGAAGTAATGGCTTATACAGTTTATTATCAGCAAGGTGATGAATGGATTCTAATAGGTGATGGACCTCGCGAAGAGTCGAGCATAGGATTTGCTGAAATACCAGCTGTTGATGATGTTAGATTAATGATTAGACCAGTAGGATATATTCAGTCAAGATCTGGTTCATATTATAATGAAGGTATAGGAACATCAGTGGATGTCTTCCTTGTAAACAATGAAGAAATAGATCAATCAATACGTATTTTCCCTAATCCAGCACAAGATTATATTTCTATTTCATCTGAAAAGAAGATAGGAGAGGTCGTAATTTTGGATATGGCTGGTCGTGTTGTAAAAAATACAAATGGGCAAAGTCACATTAATATTTCAGATCTGACTAATGGAGCTTATCTCTTAATGCTTGATAATAAACAGGTGAGATTTGTGAAGCAGTAGTTGATGTATTGATTTTTTGGGCTCGAGCCCAAAGAAAAAAAAGTAAGAGCAAATATTTTTATGGGATAGTATAACTAGTTGATATTACCAAGGAGCTTCTTCAAAACTCAAGAGTATTTTTCTATCAGTGATATTCCAATGTTGCCATAGTTTGGAGTGATTTTCATATTGCTTTGGATTCTTCATCATTATCCAATCGGTAACTGGACATCCATTTTCTTTTATAACTACAATGTCTTGATCTTTTGGGCATTCTGCTAATTGATAAAGGATACCTTTTTCACATGTTTTTGTAGGTCTGCTGCTATTGTATTCTGTTCCAGTAAAATAAATTGATGCTAATATAAAAAGGATTATAGAGGTCTTCTGAATCTTGGATTTAGGATTGGTCATGGCATAATAAAAAAGCAAAGAAACTAAACCCCATGAAAATACACTAACTGGTAATAAAGTGTCAGTACGCAGGATATAAGGACGATAATCCCTAAAACCGCCAAGTGGCAGAGAAAAAATATAAATCAAGCCACATACAATCCCTACTAACACCAATATCTTGAATTTGCCATCCCATATTTCAGAAGCCCTTTTTCCTATGAATTTATAAAGAAAAAACGATAGTATCCATGAAACTAATAAGGAAGGCTGTTTTATGAAATACGCATAGAATCCTATCATTAATCGTTGGTATCTTTCCCATATAGGAATAGCATTAGCAGATTCAGAATTAAATCCACCAAGGATTAAACTGTAAATTCCTATACAGAATAATGCTGCGAACAAACTATCTTTCTTCGTCCATATCAATTGTCTTTCTTTATATGAATTCCATATTCGAACCAAGCTATATATTCCAATTGTGATGAGTAGGATAGGAGGCATTATTGCCGATGAAAAAAGTAAGCAAAAACCCCAAATAAAATGAATGAAATATCTAAGTGATTTATCTTTTAATGCAATTTCATCTTTAACATAAGCTTTCAAAAAAGGATAAATAAAGAAGCATAGTAAAGCAATAGGAAATCCATAAAAGAAGGCATATACTATAGATTGGCCTACAAAGTCATAGCATGAATTAACTCCTCTGATTTGAAGGAATGGAAGTAAACATAGTAATGCGACCCATCTGGATGGCGAGGTTTCTCTGTTTAAGTTAACTACCAGGTACATAAACAAGATAAAACTCAAGTAAATTCCTATTCGGAATAGACTAGAAGCTAGATATAAACTTTCTACCGGCTTGGTGAAGTTTTGCAGGAACAATGGAAATTGCTTCATATAAAGTTGCAAACTTGCAACAGAAAAATAGCGATTTATATTAGGATGATACACCTTTGTTGAGAGGGCTTTAAACCCAAAAGGGTCGCTTAATACAGGTGCATTTGTATGATTAGGAAGAACTAATGGAACAATATCGCCATGTAATGCGTGACCATGAAATTCGTAAAACGCAAATCCAAAGTCTGACAAAATAAGAAGGCAGCTAACAATTAATACGAGGTAGCTTAGTTTAAATTTTGTTTTATTTAGCACGTTTCAGTTTGATTCGTTTGATATCCTAAAGTTGGCAAAAATTAGTCTTTTAACATATAGATTCTAAATTTTATAAATTTTCCATAATATGGATAAAGGACGTTTTTGTATTTAAAATGAATTTCATCAGTATTAATGTAGTAAACAGTCAAAATCGGAATTAAATCACTAATTATTCGAAAATTTGTGAACAAAACTTGGCTTTTGATTTTATTATTCATAGTAATTCAAATTATGAGAAATAAACTTCTAATTATAGGCCTTTTAATAGGCTTTTTCAGCACAAATTCTACTGCTCAAGAAAGCGATCTTGGAAACTGGCTAATCTATATCGGCAGCAAAAAAATTAATTCAAAATTCAATTGGCATCATGAAGTTCAATATAGAAACTATAATGCGATTGGTGATCTTGAACAGCTATTGCTGAGAACAGGGATTGGATACAATCTTAGTGAAAATAATAACAACTTACTTCTTGGTTACGGATTTATTCATAGCCAAAATTATATCAATAATGAAGATAAAGTCAATGTAAATGAACATCGAATTTTTCAACAATTTGTAACGAAACAATCTTTTTCTCGCGTTAAGGTCCAACACCGATATCGTTTTGAGCAAAGATTTATAGAAGATGCTGACTTTAGACTTCGATTTCGCTATTTTCTTTCTCTTAATATAGGACTTAACAATAAAGATATTACCGACAATACATGGTATGCCTCTGTTTATAACGAGATATTTATAAATAACAATCAGACTGTATTCGACAGAAATCGTTTATATGTGGGTCTTGGTTATAAGCTTAATAAGTTTGCAAAATTTGAAATAGGTTATATGAATCAATTCTTGAATAATGCGAATAGAGATCAGGTGAATTTCATTACTTTTCTGAATTTCTAGACGACAGGTTAGCGAATATAAAAGCATTCAATTACTATATTTGACAAATCCAAAGACGTTATAAATATCTTCTTACAGATATTTTTCGTTTCTTTAGCATACAGGTTAACTTTCTAATCTGTGTCAATAGTAGTTATGCACTCTCACTACCTTTTCTTAATTATGTTATTTTGCTTTGCATTAAACATATCGGTAAGTGCACAACCCCAGGTTTGTGGTCCAAATCCAGCGATGACCTCATTTTGTGAAGATGCATGTGTGATATGTGATATTGACGGATTTACAGGTATTAATAATCTCACCGCTCAAGGTCAAGGATTTCCAGGCTTTTGTACTACCCAATTTAATAATATGCAATACATCGCATTTATTGCTGGAACAGAAGATCTAACGATTCGAGTAGATGTAGGAAATTGTGTAGGAGGAATTAAAAGTCTTGAAGTAGGTTTTTTTCAAAGTTTAGATTGTCAAAATTTCAGTCCTATTACCATTTGTGATACGGATATAGAAGAAAATACAAGTCAGGTTTTTGAAAGCAATGTTCCATTAACCGTAGGACAATATTATTATCTGGTAATTGATGGAAGTGCAAGCGCGAATTGTTCATGGACATTTAATGTAGAAGAGGGTTCTACAGAAGTTTTACCATTGGTAGATTCAGGAATTTTATCACATCAGGAAACGTCATGTCCAGGAAATCAGGTGTTATTTAATACTTCTGGAGAATTTGGAGCTTCTACTTATTTATGGGAAATCGATGGCAAAGAAGTTAATGGAAATGGTCTTGAATTGATCTATGATTTTCCGGCAGATGGAACATATGAAGTTTGTGTAACGGCCTCCAATGTTTGTGATGGTGCTCCTCCAAGTTGTTCAACCATTGAAATTAGAACACCTGGAACTACTGTATTAGACGAAGTAATATGCAATGGAGAATGTATTGCTATTAATAACACCGACTATTGTTTTTCAGGTTCTTTTTCGGAAGTAGTGACGCTTGACAATGGTTGTGATAGCTTAATTTTTCTCGAATTAGAAGTATTGCCACAACCACAAACCTCATTGAATGTATGGATTTGTAATGATCAAGCTTTTGAGGTAGGAAATAGTAGTTATTCTGAATCTGGGAATTACCTCGACACGGTTTTGACGGAAAATGATTGTGATAGTCTAGTTTTTCTTGAATTGCTCGCGATAGAATGTGAGATCACTGGACAAACGGAAGGATTGCCAGCTTTATGCGCTGGAACTCCATCTGGAACATTGATTTTTTCAATTGATCAGGGAACTCCACCCCTTACTTTTACTTACACCAATATAGAGGATGAGAGTATTACGGGGACAGGTATGACTAACTTGTTAGAGAATAATGAGATTCAAAATATACCAGCAGGAATGTATCAGATATATATTGTCGATGAATTTGGAAATGATGTAGTTTTATTACAAGAAGTTACAGAACCACAGCAGCTCCAGGCAAGTATTATAGCAAGTGATTATAATGGGTTTAATGTAAGTTGTTTCAATGATTTAAATCAAGCAGGCACAGATGGTGAATTGTCGGTGTTAACAAGTTTTGGCACACCTCCATATACTTATATATGGAGTAATAACGAGATAGATTCTTTTATAGTGAACTTACAAGCCCAAAATTTTTCTGTCACGATTACTGATGCAAATGAATGTGAAATAGTAGAGTCCTTTATGCTAACTTCTCCTCCGCCAATAGAAGCAATTGTCAATTTTTCTGATCCTAATTGTGATGGAGAGCATACAGGTTTTATTGGGATAGATACTGTATTAGGAGGAGTGGCGGCTTATTCCTTTTCTTTGAATGATACGATTTTTAGTGGGACTAATCAGTTTTCGAATTTAATAGAAGGCGACTATGATTTATTTGTAGAAGATGCCAATGGCTGTATAGAGATTATAGAAGTGTCATTGACAGCAGCTGATATTCCAGAAGTTTCATTCGATGGAGATACATTGATTTGCTTAGGGGATAGTGTTTTATTGGAACCGAATGTTTTTGTAGATATATTACAATCTATTACATGGGATAATTCAGCAACCTTAGGATGCGATAATTGCCCACAGACAATCGCTCGACCATTCTCGAATCAAGAATACAATGTTTTGGTAGTTTCTTCAGATGGATGTGTTGATTCAACAAGTATTTTGGTTGGAGTAGAAAATAAAAGACGAGTTTACGTACCAAATATTTTCACTCCTAATAATGATGGTTTGAATGATTTATTTTTTCCTAATGGTGCAATAGAAGTAGAAGCGATTATAGAATTTAAGGTCTATGATCGATGGGGAGAGCTAGTGTATGAAGTTTCTGATTTTCCGCCTAATGACTCTTCATTTGGTTGGGATGGAAGGTTTAAGGAAAGGAGTGTACAGTCGGGAATTTATGCATGGACTGTTCGAGTGGTTTATTTGGATGGGGAAGAGGAGGATTTGTATGGGACGGTGACTGTGGATAGATAGAAAGTACGTACTACGTAAACGGGAGAGTTCGATTGTTACTGAGTTTGAGTAGTTTTCTTATGTGGTGTTTTTCTATGTTTTGTGGGATGGAACCCAAAGATTTTAGTGGGAAGAATTATGGTGAATAGGGATGAAGGATGCTGAGGAGGAAATGGTAAAAAGTACGTACTACGTAATCGGGAGAGTTCGATTATTGCTGGGTTTAAGTAGTTTTCTTATGAGGTGTTTTTTGGTTTTTTGTGGGTTGGAACCCAAAGATTTTAGTGGGAAGAGTTATGGCGGATGGGGAAGAAGAGGATTTGTATGGGACGGTGACTGTGGATAGATAGAAAGTACGTACTACGTAAACGGGAGAGTTCGATTATTACTGAGTTTAAGTAGTTTTCTTATGAGGTGTTTTTTGGTTTTTTGTGGGTTAGGACCCAAAGATTTTAGTGGGAAGAATTAAGGAGAATGGGGAAGAAGGATGCTGAGG
>CAZSKA010000011.1:16487-33357 GCA_964607315.1 uncultured Saprospiraceae bacterium
ACCCAAAGATTTTAGTGGGAAGAATTAAGGAGAATGGGGAAGAAGGATGCTGAGGTGAAAATGGTAAAAAGTACGTACTACGTAAACGGGATAGTTCGATGTTTGTTGGGGTTAAGTGGTTTTCTTATATGGAGTTTTTCGATGTTTTGTGGGTTGGAATCCAAAGATTTTAGTGGGAAGAATTAAGGAGAATGGGGAAGAAGGATGTTGATGAGGAAATTGCAAAAAGTACGTACTACGTAAACGGGAGAGTTCGATTATTGTTGAGTTTGAGTAGTTTTCTTATGTGGAGTTTTTCGATGTTTTGTGAGATGGAACCCAAAGATTTTAGTGGGAAGAATTAAGGAGAATTGGGATGAAGGATGTTGAGGAGGAAATGGTAAAAAGTACGTACTACGTAAACGGGAAAGTTCGATTAATACTGAGTTTGAGTAGTTTTCTTATGAGGTGTTTTGATGATTTATTTGGTAATAGAATAATTACGGAACTAAATAAAAGTAACTTTTCGTTTTATTGACAATAAAAGGTTCGAAAATTTTTAATTCACTATAAAACTTATCATCATGTTTAAAGGAAAATTAATTAGTAATAAAAAAGTTAATTTTATTCAACAATCCGGTATTCTAGGGATTATTAGTATTTGTCTATTATCATGTTTTCAAATTCAGTCATTTGGTATTTGGTATTCTATTTTCTTAACAGTTGTGTTCGTAATAGTAATGTATTACTTGTTCAAAACTAAAAAACTGCATCTATCTTTTAATTCTGATTTAATAGAAATTAGCCCAAAAGAAATTTTACTTAAGACTAAAAAAGGAGAGGTAAAAGAATCAATTGAAATTAATGAGCAATCAGATTTAGTTGTTCGATCTGAATATCGATTGTTAGATAAAGTTGGTGATTTGAAAGAAGAAAATAGCAATTTTATTATTGTTCAAAATGGGGGAGAAGAAAGACGTTTCGATTTCAATATTGACTCTCATTACATGAGTAAACAACTTAATAAAATTGTTGAAATGTGGAAGACCAAAGGTTTTTTATTGACTTATGTGTAGTTAAAACAATGTGAAATCCAAAAACAGAATTGGAATTAGCTACATGTTACTTTAGCTTAAAGTCAATACTGATATTGCCACATTGTTTATCGAGGTTGCTAGATGAAAATACATATTCTAAAGCTGCTTTTTCAGCTACTTCTATCAAGGCTAAATCTGTGGAAGTACTTCCTTTTTGGGTATAAGCAGCTTCTGTAACTTTACCTTGAGAATTCACACAGATTCTGACTACGATTCGTCCTACTTTTTGGGAATTTTCATTGATTTCAGGTTCGAAAACTACGCCTCGGTCAGCAAGACCTGTCCCTATATTTCCTTTACCGCTAATCAAACCTTCAAGTTTGGAGCCATCATCAGATCCATCTTCATTTCCTTGTTGGGTAGGAGAGGAGCCATCACCTGAACCTCCAAAAGCATCTGCAAAAGACTTTTTAGCCTCTTCTTGTTTCTTTTTACGAGCAGCAAATTCGGCTAACTTCTTTTGCTGATCAGCAAGTTGTTTTGCTTTACGTTCTGCTTCTATGTCTCTTTTATTCTCTGCTTTCGATTCTTTAACAACTTTTGGAGTAGTTTTTTCTACAGATTTACTTGTATTAATATTGGTTTCTTCCTCTGTTTCGGCTTTGATATTTTTTTCTGGAACCTTTGGAGCTGCTTTTTCTTGCGATTTTTCATTTTCTTCATCCGCTTTTTCAGCACCCAGATCTGCCTTCTTAATCTCCACGTCATCGCTTTGGGCGGAAGCCTGTTCCTCACCACCTCCATCTTCATCTCCAAAAGCTAATAGTATACCGGTTTTTTCAGGTAAAGGAAAGGTATAGGAAAACAATGGAATTCCCATAACGAGAACCCAAAAGAGAATAGCTAACAAAGCTGCCCATCTAGACTTCTTGCGAATATCTGGATCAGTTTCATTAGTTGTATATTTTATCGCTGAATCATTCATAAGCATTGTTTTTCAGCTGATTATTCGGTTTATAGGAATAGTTATCTCATGACAGCTTGAATCTGAAAGCGATAGGCAAGATCCATTACGTAGACCACATGCTCATTAGATGCTTTAGGATTCGGTTGTATAATGATGGTCGCTTTAGAACCATTTCTTTTTTGTTCTGCCTTTACTGCGGCTACTAGGTTTTTCTTGCTAACTCTTGTGCCGTTCAAGGTTAATGTTCCATTCGCCTGAATACCAACAACAGGAGGAGGAGTATTTACTTTTACTGATGAACTTCTTGTTTTACCAGGCAGTTTCAAGTTCAAAGCATTTGGTACTACCATCGATGAAGTCAACATAAAAAATATCAATAGTAAAAAGATGATATCTGTCAATGAAGACATACTAAATTCAGCAGAAACTTTCGATTTTTTTCTTAATCCCATTATTCTTTTCTTGCTTTAGTTGCCATAATAGCTCTAATTTTCAAGCCTTTGGCAATGTTCATAATAGGGTCAATTCTTTCCCATTTTACTCCTGTTTCAGCAATAATAGAAACGGTTGCATTTTCAGGATTATCTGATTTAGCGATATCAGCTTGAATTTTACGTTTAATTTCGCTTTGCTTTACAGCTTTACCGTTATAAGTCAATGATCCGTCTAATCTTAGCATTACTGCCATATCAGTAGGAGCAACTGTTTGGGAATTTGACGTAGGTAAATCCATGCTGATTTGTACCATAGAGGAAGTCAACATGAAGAAAATAAGCAATAGAAAGATGATGTCAGTCAAAGACGACATACTAAACTCTGCATTTACCTTACTTCTTTTCTTAAGTCCCATATGTTAGTTTGCAGGTTCTTGTAATAAATCCATAAACTCCATTGTCGTTCTTTCCATCTTGAAAACTACTTTCTCTACGTTTGCAACAAGTAAGTTATAGCCAGCAAAAGATAAGATTCCAATAAAAAGTCCAACTGCAGTAGTGATCAACGCTACATAGATACCTCCAGCTAATACATCTGGAGTTACGTTTTGCTCAGTTGCCATTTTTCTGAAGGCCAAAATCATACCGGTTACAGTACCGAAGAAACCAATCATAGGCGCTGCACCTGAGATGGAAGCCAATGAAGATAGATTTTTTTCAAGCTTAAATAACTCTAAATTACCTACATTTTCTATTGCCGCATCGATATCTTTAAGAGGTTTTCCTATACGTTGGAGTCCTTTTTCTACCATTCTTGCAACAGGTGTATCTGTAGTTTTACAAAGTGCTTTTGCACCTTCTAAATTTCCAGCAGCAACGGAAGCTCTAATATTATTAATAAAGTTTTCGTCTATTTTACCAGCACGTTTTATTGTGAAATATCTTTCAAAAAAGATGAAGAGACCTAGTACAGAAAGTACTAAAAGGATAGCAACTATTACTACTCCTAAAGTTCCACCTTTTAAAATAAGAGAAAGAAAGTTTTCATATTGAACTTCAGTGTCTAAGTCAGTTTGAAATAAAAAAAACAAGTTATCGAACATTGTTTAGGTTTTAAAGCTTGAAAAATTTTGAATTAAACGGCTTCAATTCTACAAATCGTATATTCAATGACAAATTAAACATAAATTTAATTTTGGTTTGAACGAACTAATTTTTGTTGAAACTCGATTAACAAAGGTAATAAGAATAATTTACATATTAAAAAATATTTTAATAAGTTAGAATAAATAATTAAAACTTTATTTTCCTAAATGGGTTTATATTGTAAATATTTGATATGAAAACATTGGTTTTTGGAGCTTCATTAAAAGAAGAAAGGTATAGTAATGCTGCAATAAGAATGTTGCGTGAGTATGATCACGAGGTGGTTGCAATAGGTGGGAGAGTGGGAACAGTGGTCGATGTTGAAATTCTTAGAGGACATCCAGATATTGCTGATATTCATACGATTACCATGTATATGAGAGCTCAAAGACAAGAGGATCATCTTGATTTTTTGATGGGGCTTACGCCCAAAAGGGTTATTTTCAACCCAGGTGCTGAGAACCCAAAATTTGAGCAAATATTAAAGATGAAAGGTGTAGAGGTTTTACGTGCTTGTACTCTGGTTTTGTTGCGAACGAATCAATATAGTGACAAAGAAATAGTAGAGGAATAATACCATTTTGTAATACAAGTTGTTTATATCAAACATTCATATGAGGAAGTAAGAGTTGAGGTATAGAGTTTACTCCTTAATAATCTTTCTAAATGCTGTCTGTCCATTTTCAAGGTCTAGTTTAAGAATATAGAGACCTGATAATAAATAGCTTGGTAAAATTATATCCTTATTTTCTCCATTATACAGTTGATGTTGTTTTCCAGATATATCAAAAAGTGTGACTTTTTCAACTTTGATTTCAGATTCTAAGAATATTCTATCTTTAAATGGATTGGGGAAGATTTTAATTTCAAGCGTTTCTTTTTCTTCTACACTATTTACACCACAAGATCCAAAAACAAAGGTAGAATCACTTGTGAAACATTCTAATCTACTTGACCATTCAAAACAATCGTTATAAGGATATAGCAAAGGAGGACTTAAGCATCCAATCCCCTCAATCCAAGTTGTGTTGTTTCCTAAACATAGAGATTGACCTACATTCTCTATAAAGTCAAATGTATACTTTCTCCTATACTTTCGGTCAAAAGTTTGGATAGTGTCTAAGGCTATAACAGTTGCCCTAGCTGTCATAAATGGATCTTCATAAGAAATAAAAAAAGGAAAATGAAAAGTATCATTTAATTTTAAGCTAAAATCATAGAGCAGAATAAGATTTTGATCGCTTTGTTTTTCTTTAAAATATACTTTTTCGTCTACTTCACAAAGAATTAATTCAAGCCATGTATCATAAATAACGTCTTTACAATCTTTGCCCTCAACAATAGTATCAGATACAAAATCAAATTCAAGATCTCTGCTCCAAGATCCAATGAGATGTGAAACATGCATTCTCCATGTATTCTCTTCACTTAAAAAAGTTAAATCTTCTTGTGAGAAAGAAGGTATAGTCAGTAATAAGAGTAGGAGGGAAAGAAAAGGTTTCATTGGTTGAGTTTAAATTGGTGATAAACTATAATAAAAGTACAGAAAAAAATGTAAATCAAGACTTAAGTATACGTCGGCTAAAATACTTGAAAATACATTATTTGAAATATTTTGCATCTTTAGGTAATGAAAGAAAAGAATACTTATATTCCTTATGATTTTATGATCAATGAACTATATGAATTAGAACCAAGGATTAAAAGAATGTTTGGTTCACATGCTATTTATATAGGGGAAAAGATATATTTTGCTCTAAGAGAAAGCGAGAAAAAGCCTATCGATAATGGAGTTTGGATTGCTACTGAGAAAGAACATCATCAGAAATTATTTCAATTATTTGAATCATTAAGATATTTTAAAACGATTCCCATGAAAAAATGGATATTATTACCTGCTGATGCAGATGATTTCGAAGAAGTAGGAATGCAACTTTGTGAAATGATCAAACAGAATCATCCAGCGATAGGAATAATTCCAAATTCAAAGAAAAAATCATAAACCTTCAGTGTAATTCTTGAAGTTGTGTAGGATGTTTTCCCAACCATCTTTTTGGACTTCTAGTGGATTACTAATTTCTGGTTCTATTTCTTGAGTTATATGAACACCATCATCTTCCACGATAAAGTATGTGGAAATTTGTCTTCCATCTTCAGTGAAGTATTCTACAAACTGATGCGGAATTATCTTGGTATATGTTCCTTTGAATGGAAACTTATTCGTTCCATATTTTTCTGCAAAAAGAACAGCAAATTCTCCTCCTTCCTGGAAATCAGAAGAAGCCTTTGGGCAATACCAATCAGCTGATGTAAAGAACCATTTTTCCATATGATAAGCATCAGACCAAGCCATCCAAATGTCCTTAATGTCCTTATCAACCACGGAAGTTATAGTGAAATTCATAGGCTTTAAACTTTGGGTTCAACCCAAAAAAAAATTATAGTTATTTGCTAAATTCAGCAGCTGTAAATCCATTTTTAAACTTAACATTCGTCCACCTTACAGTTGTCCATGGCTCATCTGTAACCTCACCTTCCCAAGTAGAAAGTTTATATTTTCTGTTGGTAGGAATCAAGATGTCATCAACCTTTTCATACTGTACTTTCATAAGTAAAGGCTTTTCAAGCATACCGAAATCGGCTACAGTAAATAACCACTGATCCATTAATTTGGTGTCTTTATTTATGTAGACTTGATAGATGTCAGTCGGCTTATCATCTTTGGGTTTAAACCCAACTTTTACAACGTCATAAGACATGTCATTAACTTCTTTTTCGCCGATGTATTCATAGGTTAATCCTGGATCAAGTAATTTCGGCATCATAGTGAACCAATAGTAATTTGTAGGTCGATTAAACGAAACTGCATTCAGTGTTTTTTCATCTTCAACGGGTTTCCCATCTACTTTGCACCAATAGTTTTTACCATCATAACCTTGCTCTAATACACCTTCCAAGTTTGCCAATGTACGTTTGTGTTTTTTATACTTTCCATAAGATAATTCACCCTCGAAGATATATTTTTCAGTAGCTATGTCAGCCAATCCATCACCTGTCACATATGAATAGGTATATGTTACATCTTTCTTTTGATCAAACATATTCAGAGAATTTGTTTTTTGAACTGATTCGTAAACCATTTCATGTGCTTTATTAATAAAATTTGGCTTTGTATTTTTTATCTCTGAAGCGCTTTCTTTTACCTCTTTTTTAGGAGAATTAGGAGAGCATGCAAATAAGGTGAAGCTTAGAAAAAGTAATAAGTATGTAGTGAATTTCATCTTTTGAATAAGGATTTATTGAGCATTCAAAGTTTATATAATTTGTACTATATATACTAAATAATGTGTAAAATTATTTAAAATTTTGGGCTTAAGCCCAAAGATTACTTTGTTAAAGTAATATGTCCAAAAAATTGTTCAGCTAAATTATTGGAGAATTCAATTTCAATAACGTAAGCATAGATTCCTGGAATTGCGTCTCTGCCATTCCATTCAGTGCCACGATATATTAAATTGCCCCATCGGTCATAGATTCGCATATCAATATTCTCAATGATGCCATCAGATGTAAGGGGAGCAAAGGTTTCGTTTATTCCGTCATTATTAGGAGTGAAGGCATTAGGTATATATAATTTGAAGCTCTCTAAATTCAGAAGAACGAGACTATCACATCCTAAAGATGATGTGAAAGTTAGTGGATATGCACCTGGTTCAGTGAAAGACAGATTGCCTATTTCAAATTCTTGACCATCCAAGATCACCACATCAATCGTATCAATCTGTTCACCGGATACTTCAAGATTTAAGGTTGAAATGTTTTCACATCCATCATCATCAAGGGTAATATTAGTATAAGTACCAGGTTCCGTAAAATCTTCTCCTTCAAAAAAGAAGCTTTCTCCATCACAAATCACCTCATCCATATGGTTTTCAAAAACGGGGATAATGAAGTCATATTCTGTGGAAACTCTGCAGATAAAACCATTATCGATAACAACTTGATAGATTCCTTCACCATAATTTTGAGACATAGCTGCTGAAGATTCACCAATAAGTGCAATTCCATCTTTGTACCATTGGAATGTGGCGTCGGGATTTTCAGGAACAGAAAGCGAAAATTCAGGATCACAAGGATGATTAGATTCTGAAATTAATTGGTCGAAAGAATTTATATCTGCTAATACTAGATTATCAAAAAAGTAATAAGTGCTTACAGGGTGAATAACATCAGGGCAATCTGGTCCAATCGCAATAGCATAAATGTCTGTAGAGGGAGTAACTTCAATAACAGTATTTATCCAAGAATTTTCCTCGGAATCAACAAAAACATCACCTAATTTCACCCAGTTTGGTACGTTAGTAGGACATCCAACGGTAGGATTACCAGTACCAAAAGGAAGGTAATTACAATCGGTGGTTCCAAAGAACGAGATGTTTATGGGTGGCGAATTTTCAATGTTAGAAAAGCCAATATCGAATTGGAAACGGTATGTGGTATCTTTAATTAGGGGATTAGTTAGACAGGCGCCTGCATATTCTTTCCAGAAAGGTTCTGCAATATTATTGTTTCTTACTCTCCCGTCCCGAAAGCCCATTATTCCATTCCCGTCGGGAAAAGGAGTGGGAGGTGGAAATTGATCCCAGCCGAGCCATCCGCAAGAGTTAATATAATCGGTAGTAGGTTCAGAAGCTTGGATCCAGCCTGTTGCACAATGGAGTTGATTTTTATTAAAGGGGCAACAATCTTGTTCTTCAAAAGAAGGGTTAGGAATAAGAGAAGTAGGATCTGCAATTTTACAGATACAATCGTCATCATTGAGATCGATTAATCCATCATTATCATCATCGATTGCGTTGTTACAAATTTCAGTTTGACAAAAAATGGATAGAGAAAAAAGGCAAAAACTAAGTGAAAGGAGGGTTTTGCTAATAGAGTGAGAAGATATGTGAAATCGGTAAATCATAAATTTCTTAAAGATTAAATATATGAAAACGGAAAGATAAAAGGGGAGAAAGAGGAGAAGAAATGGAATAAATTAGTGAGATGTGTCTTGATAGGAGCAAAAGGAAGCAGGGGAAATAAAGGAGTATGGAGAGGTGATAGCAAAGATGGAAGGATATTGCTTAGCAGGGATGAATTAGAAATAGGGATGAGAAAAAGGGGGTTTAGTAGATTTTATTATGGAGATTTAGGCGGGGGAGGGGGTTGAGAATTTGGATTGTGTGATGAAATAGTGAAATTTACTAAATCTTGTACTACGTAATTTTGAAACCCCCTATTCATAAGCGATCTCACCCACTCACCACCCCGAATAACTTCCCACCTTACTCCCAAAATCCATCGCTCACTTACCCTATACCTCGCTCTTTCCTGACTCCTAACTTCCTTTCCCTTTTCCATCTCATCATCATATCTTAAAAATTCTAACTCACTCTCAAAATAATACCTCGAATAGCGCTCCTTTACTAATCCGCCACTCCTTTCTCGATCAACATTTACCCACTTCGCATATACACTATGAAATATTCGCATCTGCTCACTAACAATCCGCCATGTCTCTTTTAAAAATAAATCCCTCGCTTGCCTTCCTAATTTTCCTATTCTCTTTTTATAAAGACTCCTTAAGTGAGACTCTTCTCCTACTCTTACTAATATCTGATAACCTTCACTCGACAAATACATCTTCTGTATCTCAAAATATTTACCTAAATATCTTTCAAATAATCGCTTAAATTTACCTATCTCTTCTTCATTCTCAAAATAACAACTCCTAGCTGTAGCTTTACTCTCTATCATGTAATACCCTCCACTAAACATCTTGTGAATCTTCTTCATAGATTTTTTCTTATTAGTGTAACGTACCTACCTTTTCGTTCCTATATTTTTCATATTTTTTTAAAAAACAACTTAACTTTATGATAATCAAAAGAATATTGCATTTCCATCTGTCTTGTCATATTAAATGAAATCATAATATATTGCATTGTTCTCTCCTACCCATAACATCACTCTATGTTATCTTTTTAACTCGCATTATGCAATAGAACGTCGTTATCCCTATCCGACAACCAAAATTTTGGAAGACGTAAGACTTGCAATGCTAAAGAAATTACAACTTTTTGCGAATGAATCATTACCTGTGATGCTTTAGAGTTAACTTGGAACGTCCCAGCCTTAGTCTCCACTAACGCCTTTCGCGTCAAAAGTATTGGTGCCTAAGCAAAAGTTGGCGAAGCTCTTATTTCAAGTATTTGAGGTCGTAATTGATTTTCTATTGAATAATGCAGATTTAGCTGATTATTCACGTTATTTTAGCCTTAAATTGGTATAATATAATTTTCGACAATCTTGACAATAAAAATCGACAAACGAATGAATAGAAATCCTTAAATTTCTACTCAGCTTCTTCTTCCAAAACCACATGGTTTATTAGAGTTTTTAACTCTGAACCAAGTATAAATTTAAAAGCTCACTAATGATTTGATCCTATTACATAAACGAGGTGAGAATTATTATCTCCTATAGATCTTTTGGTAGACAAATGGTAAATGTTGAACCTTCTCCAACAGTCGATTCAACATAAATATCACCGTTGTGTCTATTGATGATCTTTTTACAGGTAGCAAGTCCTATTCCTGTTCCTGGAGATTTATTTACCTTGAGTCTTTTGAACATTTCAAAAATAGTCTCTAGATGTTCTTCGGAAATACCTATCCCGTTATCCTTAATCTTGATTTTGACATTCTTCTGATCTTCTACAATATCTATATCAATGATGGTGTTAGTATCTTCCTTTGAGTAGTTAATGGAATTTGATATAAGATTTTGTATTACTACTTTGATCTGATTCTTCTCACAATAAATCTTTGCGTTATTTCCTTTTTTGAAATGGATTGTAGTATTACTTTCCTCTATTTTTTGTGATAAAAGTAGAATGGCATCATTTATTATTTCATCTAAATTACTTGTAACTGGTTGGAAACTTTCATTAACTGTTGAGTGATATAGAAGATCTTGAATTAAGCTCGACATTTCGCTTACTGCCTTATCTATATATCCAAAATACAAATTCACTTTATCTTTATTGTCAAGATTCTTTTTAATCAAATCACTAAACGAACTAACAGTATTTAAAGGAGATTTCAAATCATGTGATGCTACATATGCAAAGTTTTCTAACTCTGAATTTTTTGATTCTAAATCTTGTATCTGTTCTTCTATTTTTCGATTCGATAATTCCAAATCCTTATTAAGCTTAAGGATTTTAGCCCTTTGAATTCTGTTCCATATAAAGAATGAAAGAATCCCTAATAGACCTATTGCTAGCAAACCAATATACAGGAGTTGTCTTTTAATTACTCCTTTACTTTCAGCAATCTCTGTATCCTTCTGTTTTGCATTGCTTGTATATATATCCTGTTGATTCTTAACTTGATTTTTTAGTTTGGATATTATTTCAGTTAATAGAACAACAGATTCTTCTTTATTTTGTAGTTGAGCAAGATCTATAATTGCTGAAGTCATTTCCGACTCATTTAAATCTACACTATTTAATAAGCCATATTCTAAAGCGCTTTTCTCGCTTTCTAAATTACCCATCAAACGATGAAGCTTGGCCTCTAAGATGTAATTTTCTCCAAGCAATAACTTTTCTTTGTTATTAAAAGACGCCCTTCCATTTTGCAATAATTCAAGTGCTTTTGGATAATTTTCTTTTGCTATCTCCAGTTTGCTTTCTATAAAAGAGAGTAGATAAAGACCTTTCTTATTGTCAAGGTCTTTCCATAGTTTTTTAGTCAAGTTGATATATTGACTCGTTTTCTCCGAATTTTCTTGTTTTAAATATAGGGATGCTAAGTTTTGATAAATATGAGCCAATGAAAAACTATCCAAACCTCCTGCTTCTATCGATTTATTAAAATATTTCTCTGCTTCTGTTAACTCATCTAATTGAAATTTAACTATAGCAATGTTTTGATAGATTGATGACTTTAAAGTTACTTCTTCAGTTCCTTCAATATTCTTTTCTGCAATCTTGAATACTTCTAATGCTCTATCATACTCTTTTTGAATGATGAATATTTGACCAGTATACATTTGATTTAATGCATAATCAAAAGGCTTCGTTTTATTTTTGAAATATTCTTCTTCTCCTAGATGTAAGTTTTTCTTTGCTTCTTCAAGATTTGAAAAAGTATAATTTGCATAACCAAGGAAATTATAGGCTGCAACAAGATTTTTACATTTTTCATCAATATAATCATCAAATTTATTTTGAGCTTCTTCTAATGATTGTATCTCAGAGTTAAAGAAAACTTTGAATTCTTCTTCCTTTTCTTCACATATACTTTGAGCACTAATACTTCCTGTTAGAAAAAATAATAGGAATATTTGTATAAAGTTGAGAGAGCTTAAATTATATTTTTTATGTCTTTGTTTTGAGCGCATTAATGTATTTCATCCAAGTATTTTATAGTTCAATTTTAACTTATATAAAAAATGCATGATGACAAGTAAACTATAAATTTGACTTTCGGTAAAGTAATTAAAAAAGTCAAGAATAGTCAAATATATACTAGGTTTAATTAACGCTTAGTCATGCATTTGTTAGCTTTCTTGCCCTATTTGTAATATGGTATTTACATGTTAAAGAATTCAATTCTTCATTCGATTGAAAAAAAATCTATTCTATTGTTTTACTACCTTAGAGATAAAGTTTCCTCCCTCTTCTGTTTGCACTAAAATAAAATAAGATCCTGCCTCTAAATTTTGTAAATCAACTCTTTTTCCAGTATCTATAAAGCTATTTATCAATTGTCCATCTATTGTAAAAACATCAACTTTTGTAATCTCTGAATCTAAATCAATTTGAATATAATCAAATGCTGGATTTGGGTGAACAGTAATTGCTTTAGCTGGAATACGCGTTTCACTATTACTTGTAAATAATGAATAATTCCATGTTCCTCTTATTAAATCTCCACCTCCGTTGATAAGATGCTGTGTAGGTAATTCATTATTCTGTAAAGCAATTAATTCCTCTGTTTGTTCTTCTGAGAAAAGTAGGAATAATGTGTTATAAAAGTCAAAAGGACTTACAAATTCTCCAGTAACAAATGGCTTGTTATCCGTATAAACAATGTCATAATCTATATTATTATCATCACTGAATATTCTAGTTAATTGCTCAAAATTTCCGTCCAAAGTTAAAAGCATGCTATCTTTAAAATTGTTTGACGGATCCAAAAAGTCTTCGAATGTTCTTGTAAATAATTTTCCATTCTCATAGCTGTAATCCCAAGAAACTATAGTATCCCCCGTATAATAAAAAATATCTAACTCGTCTATTTCTGTAATTCGATTTTGATCATCATATGCTATTAATCTATCGAAAAATAAAAATTGATAACCTACATAGTATTCTCCCAATGTCACTCTACTAACAAGATTATTTTCTTCAGTAATATCGTATATCCTTAAGAGCTCATAAGTTTCATCTGCAAATTCCCCTATGATAGAATCAAGATGACCTTCTATATCATAAATAAAATTAAAACTTATTACATCTTCTCCTGCTTCACTTACTGCCCATTCTAAATAATCGTTATTTTCATTATATGTTATTGCTATATCTATCATGTCACCATCTAAATTTCTAAAAGTATCAAGTTGACCTTCATCGTTATAAGAAAATGAACTTACATAATTTATTCCATTATCTAAATCTTCGTAAGATATACTATCCAAACGCATGAATTCTTGTCCAAAGAGTAATCCACTAATAAGTAAAGAGAAAATTGTAAATATAAATTTCATATCTGTAATCATTTAAATTTGAAGCCATTACGAATATTGCATAATGTGGTTTAAACGTAATATTACAAAAAAAAATAATATTTATAGATTTGAATAAGGATGCGTTAGCCTATTAACTATACAGAACAGTTTTCTATAAGAGTATATGATTAATAAATTGTCGACCAAAACAGGAAAATCATGTGACAAAAATTTATTTAGTCCACAGAAAAATTAAGATGCCTATGACGACATTTTACAATCCTCTTCGCTGAATCTCTTTATCAATTATGCTTAATTCTCGACCCATTTCTCCTGAAACGGAAGAATTTTCTTGAGCTCGACGAATCAGATATGGAACCACATCAGAAATTGAACCATATGGTACATATTTAGCCGCATTAAAACCATTTGCCGCTAGATTAAAAGAAAAGTGATCACTCATTCCATATAATTGGCAAAAATTGAAGTGTGGATGATTTTTTTCCACACCTTTCTTGTTCATCAAGTCAGCTTGTAGTCGGATACTTTTTTCATTATGACTTGCAACACATGAGGCAATTGTTTCATAATGTTCAACACAATATTTTAATGCCTCATTATACATCTCATCCGTCGCCGCTTTAGTCGAATTGATAGGAGATGGATAATTCATTTCTTCCGCTCTTCTTCTTTCCTTTTCCATATACGCTCCTCTCACTAATTTCGCACCTAAAATGTATCCTCCTTCTTTTGCTCGTTCATGCGAATCTTTTAAAAACTGTAATTTATCTCTTCTATATAATTGAAAAGTATTGTAAACTACCACATAATCCTTATTATATGTGGACATCATTATCTCAGCAAGATGATCGATAGTATCCTGTATCCAGCTTTCTTCAGCATCTAAAAATAATCCTACTTTTAGTTCATCTGCTCTTTTACAGATAACATGTAGACGTTCCACTAACTTGTCGTATTGTGATTTTTCAGCGGCATTTAACTCCTCACCCGCATCTAGTTTTTCAAGAATTTCATTCGCTACTAGTCCTGTTATTTTAGCTACAGTACATGGTACACTCTCGTTTGCTGCAGCAAATTCCACAGCTTTTATAAATTCTTGTGCCGTGCGATTTAAGTCTTCTTCTTCGCTTTTCCCCTCTGCTCCATAATCTAATATCGTAAGAACATCAGATTTGTATAATTCATCGATTGATTGCTGACTATCTAACAAGTTTTCTCCTCCCACGAATTGCTCGAATATCGTATTTCTAACAACCATCTTTGCAAATGGTAAATTCCACTTTACTGCAAATAAACCAAGTTTCGAAGTCATGTTCACTAAGGCAGTTTTGTTCATTAATTTGAACAATCGATACATTTTTTTTAGTTGCTTATCTGACTTTTGTGAAAAGGCGATTTCTGTATTTTTAAAGTCTAAATGTGAACTTGAGATAGGTTCTTTTTCCATTAAATCATTTGTTTATTCCATATTTTCCATGACGCTTCTGCTTGACCTATTAACATAGGTAAGCCATTTATGATTTTACCTCCTCGTTCTTCTCCTCGTTTCAAAAATAAGGATTTATTTGGATTATAAACCAAGTCATATAATAAATGTTTACGACCAATGTGATCATATAATATTGGTGGGGATTCCTTTATTTTTGGGTGGGTCCCCAAAGGCGTACAATTAATGATGAGTGTTGATTCAATAAGCTGTTCTTCGCTTAATTCTTCGTAGCGTATATCTCCTTTAGTTCTCGATACTACACATGGCTTTATATCTAATTTCTTTAGGACGTACTGAATTGCCTTTGAAGCACCACCTGTACCTAGAACTAATGCTTTTTCTACTTTATCATTTCCTATCAATTCCATGACACTTTCTTCAAAACCGATGATATCAGTATTGTAACCTTTTAAACGATTCCCTTCAAATGCAACAGTATTTACAGCTCCTATTTCTTCAGCAGATTCATCAAGTTCGTCCAAATATGGAATGATTACTTCTTTATAAGGAATGGTGACGTTAAGACCTGAAAATGAATTCGTTTTGATTAATTTAGGGAATAATTCTATTGAAGGGATTTCGTAAAGCTCATATTGACAATCAGGAATGTTCTCCTTCTCAAATTTTTCTGCAAAATAGCCTTTGGAAAAACTATAATCTAGGCGTTCTCCTATAAGTCCAAAATATCTCATTACTTTCCTTTCCCTTTAATCAAGACAACTAAGGTGTAAAAAATAATTTTAATATCAAGTGAAAGAGACATGTTTTCTATATAAAGTATATCAAATTTTAATCTCGCTAACATCTGTTGGAGATTACTTGCATATCCATACTTCACCATTCCCCATGAGGTAATTCCTGGACGTACCTTCAATAAATGTCTGTAATAAGGCGCTTCTTTCATAATCTGATCTATGAAGTACTTTCGTTCTGGTCGGGGACCTACCAGTGACATGTCACCTTTTAATACATTGAAAAATTGGGGAGTTTCATCAATTCTCCATTTTCTCATAATCTTCCCCCAAGGCGTTATTCTTTTATCATTTTCGTTCGATAACTGCGGCCCATCTTTTTCAGCATCCACATACATAGAACGAAATTTAATAATTTGGAACGGATTCCCATGAATACCTATCCTTTCTTGAGTGAAAAAGATAGGGCCATCACTTGATAATTTAACCTTAATCATGGAAAATATATACAATGGAAAAAGAATGAGTACAGCAAGTGAACTAAAAAATATATCGATAGTTCTTTTGAGTACCCATTGCCACTGCGGCATTAATTGTTGATCTATTTCTATTAGAACAGCTCCATAAACATGGTTCATTTTTACAGTCCCTAATAAAATATCATACATGTCTGGTATAATTTTAACCAACATTCTATCTCTATAATCATCAAGAATATTTAGAATTTCTTGTAATCTATTATGCTCGCTTGTTTCTATAGCAATTATCACTTCTTCTATGTGATCTTTTTCAATGATCGATGCTAAATTTTCAATTTTTCCTTTTCTCGGCAAATGGACAGATAAGTCATTATCTATTTTGCCATTCGAATCGATATATCCTATAAAATTATGACCAAGTGAAAAGGGTCTACTTGTAAGTTCTTCATATAACTCTAAAGCAGTACTTTCTCCTCCTATTATTAATGTATTGTAGGATACTTTTCCTGATTTTAATCTTCTACTAGCCTGTGTTAAAAGTATCATTCTAACTAAGGATGTAAGTAAAAAATGAATTATAAATAATGCAAGAAAACTTTTGAAATATGATATATAATTCAATACAAAATCATCAATAAGAATAGTGAAGAAAATCACTATACTTCCCATAAAACTTAGACTGAATGTATTAATTAATGTTGTAAGACGACTATATCTGTATATATCTTTATACTTCTCAAATATCTGATATAGAATAATCCAAAAAACTGGAATTAGTAATAAACCATAATAAAAGTTTTTATCTGAAAAAATTTTAGTCGTGAAAAAAAAAATAATTCCTTCTTT
>CAZSKA010000012.1:0-31734 GCA_964607315.1 uncultured Saprospiraceae bacterium
TTGAAAGATTAAGTAAAAAGAAATGCGACATTATGGAGTTAAATTGGTATTATACCAAGCACATTATTTATTTAACGCACGATCCATCCAACAAATTATGCAACAAAAACTTTGGGCTCAAAGCCCAAATCAACAAATCTTAAAACTTAGTAAAGCGACCTGAATACAGCACTTCATCTTCCTCTACTATGAACATGTAAATGCCATTATTAAGAGACTCAATATTCATTCCTTCTCTATATCTTTCACGCAATATAAGCTGGCCGGTCTGATTATAAATAGAAACCAAACTCGCCGTGTTTACGCCTTCGAAAAATAATTGAGTAGATGCAGGATTAGGATATACATTTACTTCCTTAAACTCCACTTCTTTAACATTAACCAAACTTCCGCAAATCGTCAAGGCCAAAAGCGTATCACTAGACGCAATCGCCGCATTTCGATTTTCTTCAAATTCAGGATCAAAGTATATATCTACGTGACCGCCTCCTTCTACAGTATGTAGAAAATTAGGCACTTGAATATTATTTTCTAGGTGATCATGAATACTTCCACTACCGTGCAAAGGCACTATAGGTTGACCAAGCACTATTACTTGATCAAATCCAAAAGGAACTGTTTCATCAGCCGTTCCATGATAACTAAGAATGATAGGGTCATCTGCCTGAATCCAAGCCGTGTCATAAATTGCGCCGCTATAATTTATTATTCCTCTTACTTCATCACCATATATAAGGAAATCTGGATTTCCAGTACTTCCATCAAAACCTCCGTTGTTAATTAATAAATTTTGAATGAAAGGTAAATTTCCGTCGTCTTCATCGAAAGTAGAAGTCAACAATGCAGTAACAGCTCCTGCAGAATAACCTCCAGAAAACATCATATTCGCATCTATATTATATGGATTTCCACCGTCTATTGCAGTATATTTCAAATACCTAATAGCAGCTTTCATATCATGTGAAGCCTTTACTGTTATGTCTAATGCGGAAGTGGAATCAGGAATACCTTGAAATAGACTCAACAAACGATAATCTATTGTTGCAGTTACATATCCCTTTCTCGCGAAACTCTGACAAACTTCAGCCATATCTTGACGCATGCCAGTTATAAAAGAGCCACCATGAGCAAATACTATGGCAGGTCTTGCATCCGCATCATCACTAACAGGATAATATACATCCATAAATAAATCTATAGAATCGCCGAAGACATCAATATTACTTCCATAAAATACCGTCTCCATTTGAATCTCATCAAAAACATCATCGATGTATCTTGAACCATTACATCCATAATTAAATTGGGCTTGAGCAAAGCTTGCTACGAATAAAAGTATTATTGTTAATCTCATAGGTTTAAAATAAGTAAGCTGTATTAGATTCTCCTTTCATTTTTGGTTTTCTAGGAAGACCAAAATTCAAATTTCCTCCAACTCTAAAATTTAATTTCAAGTTTCTTCTTGGTAAAAATACACCAATTACATTGTCCGACATAGCATATAATTGGACAGGTCCTATATTCATGACCGAGTGAAGACCAAAATTGCTGTATGTGTTGTTCTTATATGCATAAGAAAATCCTAAATCCCAAAATTTCCATAGTCTTCTAGTTGCATTTAATCCCACTGCTGGAAGAAATCTTGTTTGTTTGAATTCTCCATGTAATATTCCCCCAAAATTCCATTTTCCGTACTTATACTGCGCAGAAAGAACCGCTTTTATCGGTGTTACTGTAAGGTAATTTTCATTATTAATCTCTGTACTAAAAGCATTTACAAGTGAATCCGCTAAGTCTCTTAATGTATCAACAGTCAATTCTTCAATAGAAAACCCATCAAATTCAAAAGATCCTTGACTTATAACATTTGTTGTATTTGCTCTCCAATTCATCACTCCCACATCAAGTAAACTTACTGAATAAGCCCACGGTCCTTCTTTATATTGGAATCCTAAATCTATTGACGCTCCATAATTATCTCTAAATGGATTATTGAAAGGTAAAAATTGTCTTAATCTTAATTCAAAATCATTAAATGATGTATTAAGGCGAAAATCTGATTGTAAAGATAATTGGTAAAACTCTTCTCCAGTCGTTAAGCTTATATCACTTACAGGTGTGCTTATATTAAAAGCACCTGTGACGAATTTCACATTTCCACCAAATTTATAAATCCCATCATATAAGTCAACTGCCATTCCAAAGTACAACTCATTTCCATGATTTACAAATAACTTAGGCGCAAGATTCACTTCTCTACCTATTGTCTCCGCATTACCAAATGAGATTAGATTATTAAATTCAGAGGATAAATCAAAATAAAAATTTGATGAGGTATGATATCCGAATCGATAATAAATATTATTCTTTTTCCAACCTACATCAAAGATATGGAAAGAAGCATCTGAGCTAATATAATTTTGACTTAAACCATCAGCAAACTCCTCTATAAAATCAGTACCTAGAAAAAAACGAGCAAACCTAGGTCCTCTTAAATCTAGATGATAATACGTAGACCCAAAGCTAATATTAAACTTACCCTGAGGTGAAAATGCTGGATTTAATAAACCCGATTGCATAACATCTTGATGAAAGTATAGACTTAGCTCTTCCTGAGCATGTGACGAACCAAGTATAAATAGTAAAATAAACGTATAAACGAATTTCATATCAAATATTAATAGTCTGTGTTATTCTAAGCTGAATTTTGCACCCATTTTAACTCCTAAACCATATGTGTCAAATATCCATAAAGGATCTTCTCCATTTGGTGTACTTCGAAAAGTAGGTCTGATTAAAATCCGTTTTGTTCGTTTAAGGTTTTCTATTCGATCATTAGGAAGATCAATAAATATATCTTCACTTGTTACATTGGTTAACACACTTGTTCCTGAATACGTTCCTCCTTTTAAAAATAATTCTCCATCGCTGAATAAGCTATCTATCACATTATTTCCACCATCCAGCATATACAATTGTGTAGTCACATCAACTGGAAATCTATTCTCTAAAATCAACTTTAATTCCAACGAATCAAGAGGAGCATCTGGAAAATCAAAATTGAAATCAAAAGTATCAACTACCTGCAAATCATTTATTCCAAGGTGCATCGGCACCTCCACTCTAAGCTGAACAGAATAGAAGTTATCACTTCTTATGTAACCTCTGAATTCAGGATTATCACTTGGATTTGCAACAGCATTTATTCTATAATTAAACTGGCGAATCCTATTATTAAAGATTTCCTTGAAATTACTATTGTTCTGATCAAAGTCAAAATCAGTGAACTTCACTTCACCCATTTCATCGAATCCAGGAAAAGCAAACACTATTCCATCATCAATTAAAGTACTTGATAATTCTAATATTTCTCCATCAATTGTTTCTAAAGTCATTTCATTAAATTCTGCTCCTACTTCGAATCCAAACGAATTCTCAATATTCACTTCTATTCTAGGCTCCACAAAATTCATCGTTCCAGATAACCACCTATCATATAAGCCTATTGGTATAAAAGACCCTATTACTTCCCTTTCCGCTCGCGGAAAGAAGCCTTCTGCATAATCAAATTCTAAAAAATTCCAATTTACAGAGACAGCATCAATCTCTATTCTTTCCCCATTTGCCTTTCTGGCATCATAACGAAAGGTAATAATGTTATTATTATTAGCCATGTGAAAGCCATTAATTTTGAATGGCGGAGCTTCTACTTGAACTACTGAACCATCACTAGATCCAGGATGCATAATTTCCTGTCGCAATACTTGACCATCCTTTTTTAATTCATTAACCGTCAATGTAATATTTACTGGTTCGCTACCGGAATAATTATACTTAAAATACAATTCATCTCTTAGAAATACAGCACTATCAATCATTTGAGTTGTCCCGGTTTGTGCCAAATCTAGTTGAAAAATTGAATCACTAAAAGGAATATCAAATAAACCGAAAATAGGAGGAAAAACTACACTTGCTGGATCATTTAAGACCTCACCTTCATAGGAAATGGTAACCCTTCCTTCCTCATCTGTGGTTATTCTTGCATCTCCTGTATTCGCATTACTAAACACATCTTGCAAGGTCACTTCATCATTGAGAATAGGTACTGCCCATACAGCATTTTCTAATTCATCAAGAGCTCGTTCATCAAGCGAACGGACGCAAGAAAAACTTATTAAAAGTATGCTAATAAATAGAATAATATTCTTCATCATAATAGTATAATCATCATTATTCTGGGTGTTACTCACTTAAGAAGTGCGAGGAATGAGTTTACACATTCAGAATTATGATTTAATAATAGGAAAAAAAATCCCTACTTTCGCATATCTGTGACATTAAAGCACCAATTTGCTTCATGCTAACAAAAGTACATTTTAATACATTAACATTACGTAATCCATTTGGCATTCACCACGGTAATTATAATTATCGGCATCAGGTAATTGTAGAGCTTAAAGAAGGATCAATTCGAGCATTCGGTGAAACTGTTGCAATTGACTATTATGGCGTAAAAGCAGAAGACTTAAAAAAAGCATGTGAAGACTTGGCAAAAAAGCTGCAAGGCACAGACCCAGGACTATCCTATCATGCATTTTATTCCTTACTCCAGGAACATTGTCCTAATGAACCTTTTGTTCGGTGCGCATTTGATGAAGCTTTTCATGATTTAAAAGCTAAAATGTCAAATCAACGTATTTGGCAATCTTTGGGTTTACCCAATCCTCAACAGAGCCTTTCATCCATTACCATCGGTCTCAGTGACAGCAAAGAATTGATAAACCGTCGTGTAAAAGAGGCCTGGCCATTCTATAAATTAAAAGTAAAAGGTACATTGCCTTATGAATTGATTAAGCGACTGAATGAGGAAGAAAAGCAATGGGGAATTGATGCGAATGGTTCTTTTAAGTGGGGTCAAGCCCCAAAGATTTTACGGGAAGTGGAGGAATTAGGAGGTATATATTGCGAACAGCTTTGCCCTAAGGGAACATGGGAAAAGTTAGAAGAAAACATGGCAAATATCCCACATTTGGCAGATGAAAGTGTGACGGATTTGGCTTCCGCCCAAAAGGTGTTAAACCAGTGTGATGGCTTCGTGCTGAAACTCACTAAATGTGGTGGAATCACGCCTGTCTTAGACTTAATCAAGTTTGCAAAATCAAATGGAAAAAAGCTATTAGCTGGATGTATGACAGAAAGCAGCATAGGAATTAATCATATGTTAGCTTTGTCTGGGCAATTTGATTATTGTGACCTTGATGGTGCATTTCTTATTTCGAATGATGAAGAAGTGGCACATTCTATGCAAGATGGAATGAGGGTGCTAAGTGAAAATGGGAAGTTTAGGGTTTAATATTAATACATATTCCTTATTCAACAATTATCCTTTTCATCAGTTAATATTCAATATGAAAAAGGTAAATATTCTTTGCATTCTTGGTTTATGGAGCATAATAGGAATTCCTTCTATTTTAGCTCAAACACTTGCTTTTCCAGAAGCAACAGGTTTTGGTAGATTTTCAGAAGGTGGACGTGGTGGTGAAGTAATTTTTGTAACGAATCTAGATGATAATGGTCCTGGAAGTCTAAGAGAAGCATGCGAAGCTGATGGACCAAGAACGATTATTTTCAAAGTAGGTGGGACTATTTCTCTTAACAGTACCATTGAAATTCAAAACCCATTTATAACTATTGCTGGACAGACTGCTCCGGGTGGAGGAATATGTCTAAGGATGGCAACAGAAAATAATTTTGGCCATTTGCAAGCTACACTTGCTATTTTAGCTGATCATGTGATCATTCGTGGGATCAGATTTAGGGCTGGCCCTAGTTTGTCTCCACCTGAAATAGAAGTCTTTGATTGCTTAGATATATGGGATGGTGAAAACATTATTATTGATCATTGTTCATTTACATGGGGAGAAGATGAAAACATAGCTATCTGGTCTAGCTATCCAAATGAAACACCACAAAAAATTACTATCCAAAAATCTATTATTGGACAAGGCTTAATGAAACTATCTGATGGAGAACTAACGAGAGGATTTGGCTTATTGGTAGGTGGAACTATAGGTGCAGACCAACTTAGTATAATTGATAATTTATTCATTCATAATTTACAACGTAATCCTCTCTTAAAGACCGAACAAACCGTGGTAAATGAAATGTATAATAATATCATTTACAACTATGGATTTTTTGGTACAGATCTATCTGATGATGTTAATTTGAATCTAGTAGGTAACATGTTCATTCCAGGCGTTAATACTTCCACTAATAGATATGAAGTATTGATACAGCAAGAGGCATTGTTATATGTTGAATCTAACATCGGCCCGAATAGAATGGATGATTCCGCATTAGAATGGGATATAGTGGGATTCAATGGCACTATTCCTCCAGATGGGTATGCTGAAAGTCCAGCTCCACTCTCATTCCAATCTGAAACTCCTTTTACAGAAATTCCGCAAAATTTACTTTCTGCAGATGAAGCTTATGCGGAGTTAATCGCTACTATGGATATTGGTGCGAGTTATAAATTAAGCGAAACAGGAGATGGTACTTTTGTAACTAATTCAGATGAAATTGACCTTGGACTTATAGAAGATCTTATAAATAAAACAGGCAGTTCAATATTTGACTTTGACATAGGATCAACAGTCCAATATCCTGAATTAGCAACAGGTATTGCGCCTTCAGATTCTGATGAAGATGGCATGCCAGATATGTGGGAGAATTCCTGTGGTCTTGATATCAATGATCCTTCCGATAGAAATATAATAGCTTCGAATAATTATACAAATCTTGAAAATTATTTGAACGGAGTTTCCTGTAATGTCACAAATACAGAAGAGATTCTTGATATGAAAATATCTTTTTCACCAAATCCTACAAATGGTATCATAAAACTTTCAGGCGAATTTGATGGTGAACATGATTTGAAGATATATGATGTAAATGGAAAACTAATACTGATGAGGAAAATAAGGAACGCAGATCAAATGCTAGATTTATCGGAATTAGCAGAAGGCAGTTATTTCATTTCTATTGACGGAATTAAAGAATCCATGAAACTAATGATTCAAAAATAAGCTAGAGGAACAATCAATATAATTAATCTGCTTATTGTTTGACTAAAAACTTCCTTTGAGCTTTATCTTTGAAATACTCACACAAGACAAAATCATAAAAAACAATCTAAAATCGCCATTATTATCAGTATTCTTTCAGTTATTAAGATAAAGTACATTGAAAAATAATTACTTTTAGATTAAATTAAACAGATCATGATACACATAAAAAAACTTAATATCCCTTTGGTTCCTTTTCTTCTATTACGGAACAAATTTTTCTCTGAAAATAACCTTGGATACCGAACAAGATAAATATAAAATTGATAAATCAGTTTTTTAATTGTTCTGGTATAGCTTAGTATGTTGAATAGATATTTCAATTTACTTAGATCCAAATAAATCTCACCAAATTAAGACTCAACTTTTAAATTATAGAAGATGAAAATAATAGCAATTTCCATATTCTTTTTATTGACCCAAATCCTATTTGCACAAGAAAATGATTGTGTCGGAGCACAAGTTATTTGTTCATCTGAATCTATAGATTTCAATCCGAATGGACCAGGCATTCAGGAATTAATTGGAATTGAAAAAGGCTGTTTACAGGAAGGTGAACATAGCTCTACATGGTTTTATTTTGAAATTGCACCAGATGCACCAGCTAATTTAAGTTTAGAGTTCTTAATTGTTCCTGAGAACGGAGCATATCAGGATTATGACTTTGCTTTATATGGACCAAATGCCTTATGTAGTGACCTAGGTGCGCCTATCCGTTGTTCATTTGCTGGTTTGTCCCCTTCAACTGGTTTGTCAAGCTCAAGCACTGATTTTTCTGAAGATGCACTAGGGGATGGATATGTTGCTCCGATTGATGTAAACCCTAATGAAGGATATTATTTAATAATTGATAATTTCCTTAATGATGGAATCGGCTTTCAATTGCAGTGGAGCGGGCCAGCAGCTCCTTTTTTGAATTGTGATGTAACACCTCCTTGTTTAATCTCTTTCGAAATTCAATCAGAAGATCAATGTCAGGGGGAAGGCAATTTATCTTACAATATAGATATTGTTGAAATTAATGAAGAATTAGCTTATTCTTGGTCGAGTTCATCAGGGCATATAAATTGGTTAAGCGATCCTAATATTTTAAATCCTAACATTGAAGTTCCTGACAATTTTATTGGCTCTGCATCATTTACACTAGATATTGAAGTTACAGAATTCGATTGTAGTAGTGCCAAAACACTAAACGTTAATATTTTTGAATACCCTATATTAGAGGGAATGGAGGATGAAATCTTGTTTTGTACCAACGACTTAATCACAATAGGTCCTTCATCAATAAATAATTCTGCAACCCAGTATAATTGGTTTTTAGATGGAGACTTTATTAGCCTTGACGAATTAATAGAGACTAATATGCCTGGGGAATATATTCTTTTAGCAGATAATAATGGTTGTATAGCTGTAGACACATTAATCATTGAAAAAATTGGTAATCCTGTTGAATCATTGCTATTAAGTGATTCCACAAACTATTGTGAGAGTCCTAAAAATGGTTTAATATATATGAACGAAATAGTAGGAGGAAATGAACCATTCACATATGAATTAAACACTGGAGAAACCACAAGTAATTCATTTTTTGAAAATTTACCTAGTGGCGAATACGAGGTTATTGTGACAGATAGCGATGGTTGCACCAACTCTTCAATCATTGAGATAGAATCGCATGAATTATATGAAATAACCGAACTAAAGGATACAATTATAAAATTAGGTCAACAACTGGAGTTTGTGGCAGAAAGCACTGTTCCCTCTGATATAATTATTTTTGAAGAATGGACATCTACCTTACCTATTATTAGTCAGTTTGAAAATACAGTAACAATACTTCCTTTTGAAGATGTTCGGCTAATGTACTCTATTATCGATGCTAATAATTGCAGTTACGAAGTATCTTTTACTGTTAGCGTTGTGTTTGATGAGTCTGCATATATTCCAAATGCCTTTTCACCAAATGATGATGGAATTAATGATGTCTTTTTCATTCAATCAGGATTGTCTGTACGTTCAATTAATTATCTAGGTGTCTACGATAGATGGGGCGAGTTAGTATTTGAATCAAAAGATAGCCCTCCAAATGATCCTTCCACGGGATGGGATGGAAGATTCAAAGATGCAAGCAGTGCAATGGCTGGTGTTTATTCTTTTATAACTGAAATCGAATTAATCAATGGTCACATTTTCTCAAGATCAGGAACAATAACTATCATTGAATAAAATATATCTTGAAAAATAGATAAATCTTAATCACAATTGTAACGAGAATTCAGACTACAAATATTAAAACCAATGCCAACTTGTAGCACCATCCCTTTGGGTCCCAACCCAAATTAAAAACTGAATAATGCAGTAGTCTTTCATCATGAAAGTTAATATGAATCAAGCTAGAAGGAATTTCACATTGTCGGTTAAAACAAACTTATAAAACCAAAATGCGTTTTCGTATTTCTAAAATCAATAGGATTTCCCTGTTCTCTTCCCAAAGCAACATCAATCCCAAATATTCCTGCATTCGTCTGAAAGCTTAACCCAACTCCAAAACCAAGAGGAAAGTCAAGAACTCTACTCGGCCTAAATTCATTGTATGTCAAACCATAATCTATGAATGTAGAAAAGTAGGAATTCAAGCTTAATAGATAACGGAATTCAGCAGTGAATATGGAATAATACTGCGCTCTAATACTTTCTTCATCAAATCCTCTTAAGACGTTCGAGCCACCGATTCTGTATAGTTCATTATTAAACACCTGTGTGGGATTATACTTCGCTCCAGTCTTATTACCTAACTTCAAAGTAGAAGCTTTTTTCAGTGGAATAAAATAGGATACATCAACATTAGCAGTCAGCTGAACAGCTCGTAATTGCAAGCTATCGTATGCAGTAGAAAAATCAAAATTATCGCTTTGTAATTCTGTAATTCGACTGTTAGGAATAATGCTTTTAATTCCCGCTATTAGTTCCGCGTTTAATGCCAATCCTTTCCTAGGATTCAATCGATAGTCCCGCTTATCATACTGAAATTTATAAGCAATATTATTCAATGAAACATCAAGCGAAGATGGTAAACGACCTGAATTAATTATTGCTGCCGTATCAATTTCTATCAATCGAGAACTCTGAAAACTCGTATAAAAAATGTGATTTGCAAAGGCACTTGTTCGATATTCTAAGCCTCCTTCCGCATTCAAATCTCTAGACTCTGTTCCATTTCTATACAATGAAAAACTAGAGTGAATACCAAATGGCAAACCAAGCAAATAAGGATATTTTATACGCAAATCCATCCGCTGAGCTTCTGGTCTAAGTTGGCGAAAATAGAAATACAACTCCTCTCCTCGCTTTAACTTATTTTTCAAGTCTGCCGTAATTTCACCTGAAATAGTAAAACGGTCCGGATTTTCAACATTAGGTAACACACCAATCAAGAAATCGAACCGACTGGCATTCCGCTTTTTTATAGGTACGTCAATAACTGTTTTATCACCAAATATTTTCACTTCAGGAGCATCACTCATCTGAAGGTAAGGCAAAGTATTTATTTGATTCGGAATATCAAGCACCTTCTCTAGATTAAATTCATCATCCTTATTCAAATCTAAAAACCTTCTTATGAAGGTGGGTGAGATAATGGAATCAGGTTTGATTTCAATAGAGGAAATTCGGATCAAGGCACCTTTCTCTATTACTATATCTGCATACAATGAATCGTTTCGTACGAATTGATTTTCGAAATAAATCTTTGAAAGTGGATAACCGTTGTTGTCGAGTTGTTCACGAATGGTCTCTATTACAAAATTGATATCCTTAGCTGAAACGCCTTTTTTATCGAGCTTTATGTTTCGAATGCGAGGATCTTTAAGATATTCTTCATCAGTTCCATTCCAGTTCAGTTTTCCGTAAAATAATTTGTTGCCGATAAAAACCTTGGCCTCCATCGTAGAATCATTCTTCATCTTCATGGCGTCCAGATTAGCTGCCAAGTAACTATCTTCACGAAGTTTAGAGATAACAGCTTGGATTTCAAGGGCCATGATTAGGGAATCAACTCCTTTTTTAGGAAATTTATAGTCGATGGAATCTAGTGTATAGAAGGATGAATCTGCATCATATTGCAGGTCAATCCATTGGGCTTGTAAGCTCAAAACACTCATAAAAAAGAGGACAATTAAATAATTTTTATAATTAGCTCTGATTCTTGTTTACTTTTACATCGTAAAACTAAACGAAATTTATTAGTGGCAGGTATATACTTTCATATTCCATTTTGTAAAAAAGCATGTCATTATTGCAATTTTTTCTTTACTACGTCCGCTAGATTTCGTGAAAAATTAGTGCCAGCATTGGTTTCTGAGCTGGACTTACGTCCAAAATATTTAGCGGATTCAGAGATTCATTCAATTTATTTCGGAGGCGGAACGCCCAGTGTTTTATCTGCAAAAGAACTCCAAACTCTTATTGATGCTGTCTACGACAGGTATGAAGTGGTAAGAGATGTGGAGATAACCATAGAGGCAAATCCAGATGATTTAACAAGAGATTATTTGTTTTCATTAAAAGATACTGAAGTGAACCGATTGTCCATCGGCATCCAAAGTTTTTATGAAGACGAATTGCAATGGATGAACAGAGCGCATTCAGCGAAAGAAGCTATCCTAAGTCTAGAACTCTGTCAAAAATTGAATTTTGAGCGATTCAGTTTAGATTTGATTTTTGGCTTACCCCAAAGTTCGGATGAGCGATGGCATTCGAACTTGGAAAAGGCGATCTCTTTTTCACCTGATCATTTATCTTGTTATGCTTTGACGGTAGAAGAAAATACTGCTTATCATAAGCATATAGAAAAAGGCAAAAGTTTAGCTCCGCCAGATGAATTAACAGAAAGACAGTTTTATCAATGTCGAGATTATCTGATGGAAAAGGGGTATGATCAATATGAGATTAGCAATTATGCTTTGCCAGGTGCGAGATCTTTTCATAATTCTTCTTATTGGGCAGGAGCACCTTATCTTGGAATAGGTCCTGCAGCACATTCGTTCGATGGAACTAATAGAGCATGGAATGTTTCACATATGGTGAAATATCTAGAGGGTATAGATGCAAAACAACCAGTCATGACAGTAGAGGAACTTTCTGATATAGATAGATATAATGAATATGTTATGACGTCTATAAGGAGAATGGAGGGGATTTCATTAGAAGATATCAATATGAATCATGAATTATACGAATCTCATTTTTATAATAGTCTTCAAGAGTTACCGAAAGAATATATGAAGATAAGTAAAGAGTCGGTGGTGCTATCCAGAAAAGGTTTGATTTTTGCTGATTTCGTGGGGTCGATGTTGTTTAAGGTGTGATTAGGGATAGTGAATAAATTAAGAGAAAATCAATGCTGCATAAATCATATTGACCTGAATTTACGAGATAGTTATATTCAGATTCTTTAAACCTAGTTGTTAATCCATCAATAATACATTTTCAAATTTCGACTCATTATTTATTGAAATTCAAGAAGATTTGTCTATAAAATCTTATAGCATTTTCATATTCATCTATTCCTATTCTTTCGTCAATTCCATGAAAGCACTCAATGTTTTGGGGAGAAATAGTGACAGGTAAAAATCGATAGATATTAGTACTTAAATCAGTAAAATGTCTAGAATCTGTACCTCCTATTACTAAGTTAGGAATCGTTAAAACATCAGGGTATATACTTTTTATCGTATGAGTAAGTACTTTATATTCTTCGCCATCTATAGATGAAATCGCCGATGGATTCGTTCCGCCTTCTTTGGCATTTACACTTACTCTATCGTCATCCAAAATATCTTCTACTTGTTTAATAGTTGATTCTACTGTTTCACCTGGTAGAATTCTAAAATTCACTACTGCACTTGCGATGGTAGGAATTACATTCTCTTTTACACCTGCATTAAAAATAGTAGGAGCTGTTGTGGTACGAATACTAGCATTTCCTACAGAAGTTTTCTCATATTGATTCAAGAGTACAGGTTTGAATAGCCATCTATTTGCCATTGCCATTTTACTGGTAAAATTCATATGCGGTCCTGCTTCATCCAAAAATCTATCTAATACTGGAGTAATTTTTTTAGGAAATGGATTCTTTTTTAATGTACTGACAGCTTCTGCCAATACATCGATTGCTGTTTCTTTTTCAGGTCTTGATGAATGGCCACCTGACATCAATACTTCAAGCTCTAGTGAAACACTTCCTTTTTCAGCAATACCTATTAAGCCTGTATGCTTATCTATTCCAGGAATCATTCCTCTTGTAAGTGCTCCCCCCTCATCCAAAACAAAAGCAAAATGTACATCTTTTTCTTTTAAATAACTCGCAATCTCAACCGCACCTCTTTTACCTCCGATTTCCTCATCATGCCCCAGGGAAATATAAACCGTTCTTTGGGGTTCAAACCCCTCACTTAATAATTGCTCTATTGCTTCTAATAGGCTTACCAAAGAACTTTTATCATCAATACATCCTCTTCCATAAATGGTATCATTTTTCACACCTTCGGTAAAAGGATGAACACTCCACAAAGCCGGTGAAGCAATAGGAACCACATCGAGATGAGCCATCAGTAAAATAGGTTCTTGATTAGAACTCTTTCCTTCTATGGTATATAAATGGCTGAAATTGCTAAAGACTTTATGCTCAGACTGTTCATGAAGTAAAGGGTAATTTTTAGCTAAAAATTCATTGAATTTTTGAAATTGCGTAGAGTCAAAATCAGCTTCATCTTCAAAAGAGATTGTTCGAATAGATATTGCTTCCTCTAATCTTTCAATTGCCATTTCAGGTATAGGATAAGGCGAAATCAAGTCCACTTTCTCATCTGAAGAAGTAAATGTAAATGTTCGAACTAATATAATGGCTACTAGCAGAATGATAAGAAGGAGAATGGCTAGAAGAATCTTTTTCATATAATTTAAATTACATTCAAATATAATGATTTACTTCTTTCATTTTCAAGTTACTAATTTACCCTTTATAATCTCACTCACTTCTTCCGCTCTATCTACAATCATAAAATGTCCACCTTTTGCAATGCTAAGTGCTTCACCTTTCAAAGGAATTAAGCGATCATTTGTGCCGTGAATTCTTAAAGTTTCAAGAGGTAAATCAGTGTTTTTCCAGCTTCCCATTTTAATTAATGCCCACCGAATAAATGCAGGATCTGTGTCATTAACTATGTTTTTTAATAGTGTTTTATTCTCAGCACTAAACATGTAATTCATTACAAAAGCAGGTGGTTTGACTAAAGTACTAGGAATCCATTTAAGTACGCCTGTTTTAGCAAACAAGACTAGTAATTTAGGAAGTTGTTTATGAGTTTCCACACTGGAAATAAGTATCAAAATCTTTGGGCTTATTATTTTCGCCATTTCAATAGCTACTATTCCTCCAAAACTTACACCAAGAAATCCTATTTCTTCGCCATCCTTAATCTGAGTACAAAGCCTTTTTGCATAATCGTTTAATTCTTCTTTCGGCTCAGGCTTTATCCATTGTATGTTTTGGGTTTTAAACCCAAAGTTTATGAAAGAAAAGACTCTTTCATCTGCACCTAAACCTCCGATTAAATATAACTTCATTCTGATTGATTGGAGGAATTCAGGAGACTAGATAACACTTTTACTAGTTCTCTTATTCTTGATACAGGCATTTTCCATTCTCCGTATTTAAGTACAATTCTCTGATCTGATTTTAAAAGTATGGTCAGGGAAGAAAGTGATTTATACTCCTTTATATCCCTGATATTAATTACACTATTCTTGCCTTGATATCTGCTTATAACAAGAAGTTTTTCTGTAATGTAAATTTCATCTTTAGCTTTCAACTTAGGGTGGAACATTTGTATTAATGAACGACGATACATAAATGTCCTAGCTACAGGCTTTATTGAATAATGAAATAATTTGTTTGTGTTCATCATGTGATGTTAAGACAATAAAGATAAAAACAAAAAAGAGCAAGGCAATTATGATCACCTTGCTCTTTCTTTAGTACTTACAGAAGTTACTGCGTAATATTAAATTCACCGTCTTCCACATTGGTAGTTGCTAATACATCACCAGATAAGAAGTCTGTGTGTTCTCCTACAAATTCAAAAGTACCTTGAATATTATCTTCTGTAACAGAAGTTAAATTAATATTTCCTGAAATTCCTTCAAATGCCACTGTATCTAGAATAGACGGAACATAAGATCCAAAATTCAACACTCCATCAATTTCATAACTTCCTTCTCCTTGATAGTCTACTACAGTTAACATCAATGTTGAAGTATTAAGTATTCCACCGGAAGTTCCTGTTATAATAAGGACGCTATCAAGTGGAGTAAAAGAATATACTGCCGTAAGACTTGAATCGAATTCCTCGCCATCAATAGATGCAACAATTCCATCTACTTCATCTGGTCCACACGAATAAAAGCCTATGAATCCACACACAAGCAAGCAAATCATTAAGTAATTTTTCATTTTTTAAGTTTTGATTATTAAAGGTTAATATTTAAAGTTTAGAACTGCTCTTTATTTAAAAACAGTATAAAATTAATTTTTCAAAAGCTACTGCGTAATATTAAATTCACCGTCTTCCACATCGATTTCATCTAATACATTTCCATCGTCATCTACCTGTCGTATTACAAAATCAAACGTACCTTGAACATTATCATCTGAAAATGAAGATATTTCTATATTTCCTGACACCCCATTATAATATATTGAATCGGTGGGACCTTGGAAATAATTTATCAACAAAGGAAATTCACTTACATCATAATTACCTTCACCTCCATAAACCACTGAAAATGACAAATGAGTAGTATCTTCGAAACCAGTTATAGTAAGAATATCAGATGAATTCAATGAAAATGCAATTGAATTATTTGCCGTAAAACTTTCGCCATCAATCGTGGCAACAATACCATCTATTTCTTCTCCACATGAATAAAAGCTTGAGAAGCTAATGAGGAGTATACAAATCATCAGGTAATTTTTCATATTGTGTTATTTTTTAGTTTTAAAACCAAGAAAAAAACGATTGCGATTCTTAATATGCTGTCTTCATACAAAGTATTTTTTCATTTATGCCATTTTTTACTAATCCCAGAAAATCTATGCCTGTAATAAGTATGAGTTTGTGTTATAATATCTCATACATTAGTCCATATAATTTTACTTTGTCATAGCTATGTCAAATTACCATTACATTGTCATACCTATGTAAGTATACATATCAGAAGGATACCCTTTATTGTTTTAATATGAATCTATTCGCACTTTTGCGACATGGGGGCGATTGAACAGATTTTTGTTGTAGGATTTAATCATAAACTAACTAATAATAACACAAGAGGTGATCTACTTCGCCATGCCCCAAAGGAGCTTTCTCCCTCCATTTTGGACTCGTATAATTTAAAAGCAATAAATATATTACAGACTTGTAATAGATGGGAGCTTTACGGTTATGGAAGTTCTAAAGGAGCCCAGCAACTTTTGCAAGATCTTACAAAACAAAGTCTTAATGAAGTGCATTTGATTTGCTTGACAGGTATGGATGCACTTCATCATATCTTTCGTGTTGCAGCAGGGCTTGATTCTATGGTCTTAGGTGATCAAGAAATATTAAGCCAATTCAAGAAATCTTTCGTCCAATCAAAGAAGCAAAACATATTGAACAGCTTTATGGAAAGGTTAGCAAACACTTCTTTGAAAGCGGCTAAGCATGTAAGAAAACATACTGAAATAAGTGAAGGTACAACATCTTTATCTTACGCAGTTGTTCATATCTTAAAAAAAGTAAATCTCCAAGAAAATAAGAAAATCCTTCTCTTAGGTTTAGGCAAATTCGGTTTAAGTATTCTAAAAAACATAAAAGAATATTTTCCTGAAATTGAAGTTTATCTTTCCAACAGAACGAACAAGAAATCTGAAACACTTTCATTACAATATTCTTGCAATAGTATTAATTGGGAAGATTGTCCTAATCGAATATGGCAATTTCCTTTAGTGATCAGTTCTTTGCATTCAGACAAAATTCTATTTGAAAAAATAGATTGTGAAAGTAACACAAAGCATATAATTGATCTTTCTATGCCTTCACCTTTCTCGCATGAAATAAAATCAGCTAACTTCATCGATTATTACTCTATTGATGATGCTGCAAAAGTTGTAAATAAAAGTCTTGAAAATAGGCAGAAAAGCATCCAACCAGCGCACGATATTATTGATGAACATATTCAAGAATTTATTTCTTGGGCTTCAACCTATTCGCATTCTGATATATTAAAAGAGTGGAAACATAAGTTAACAGAAGCATCATCTATATGTCCATTTTTCCAGTCTTTAGATAAAGAAGAAAGCATTTACTACATCCAGAAAAGCATGGGCCATTTTGCAAAACATGTTAAAAGAAATAAAGAGAATAAGAATTCAGATGAAGTTCTTTCTTCCTATCTAAATAGTCAACATCAATAATGCAACATATTCGAATAGGAACTAGAAAAAGTCAATTAGCACTTTGGCAAGCTAATTATGTAAAAGAGCTGCTAGAAAAGCAAGGTGTCTCTTGTGAATTGGTGCCTATTACTAGTGATGGTGAAAAAGAAACTACTCTTCCTATATATGAGATAGGAGTTACAGGAGTTTTCACACGAACTTTAGACATCGCATTATTAGAAAACAAGATTGATATTGCGGTCCATTCATTGAAAGATGTGCCTACTAAGACACCAGTTGGAATTCATATTAGTGCCGTTCCAGAGAGAGGAAATCATAAAGATGTCATCGTCTCTAAATCTCCACAAAACTGGGAAGCAATAGATGCAACTATTGCTACAAGCAGTATCAGAAGAAAAGCTCAATGGGCATATGAATATAGGAATCATTCCTTCCAAAACATAAGAGGTAATATAAACACAAGGTTGCAGAAATTACTAGAAAACGATCATTGGCACGGTGTAGTTTTCGCAGCAGCTGGTATAGAAAGAATTAACCTTTCTGTTCCATATTTAGAAACATTGGATTGGATGCTTCCCGCACCTGCTCAAGGTGCTTTAGGCATCGCATCACGCATTGACGACCGCACAACTAACGCATTATGCTCACAGATAAACCATGAACACGCTTCTATAGCAACAAAGATAGAAAGACAATTTTTAAGCGAATTAATGGGCGGTTGTGCCACACCAATCGCAGCATTTGCTGAAGTAAAAGGACAGGAAATACACTTTAAAGCAAACATCCTTTCTTTGGGTCCCAACCCACAAAAAAAAGAACTCATAAAAACTTACACACTCGGACAAGCAAATGACATAGGAAAAAGAGCAGCAGAAGAAATTCTACTTAATGGCGGCGAAGAAATTATTCAAGAAATCAGAAGAACAATTGGGTAATTCTATCAAACATATCATCTCTACTAAGGCTTTGTCTGCCAATTCCATCCATAAGCTGCAACAAGCAGGATGTAATGTAGATTCCTATGATATTATGTCTATAGAATATAGGAACGATTCACTTCTTAAAGCGAAAATAGAAGAGATTAATGCACCTTTTGTTTTTACAAGTAAACATGGGATTTATGCTGCTGAACGTTTTGGGCTTAAAGCCCAAAAATGTTACGCTATATCTCCCGTAACTTCAGGCATTGCTCAGGAAGCAGGATTTCTACTAATGACAAAAGCTAAAAACGCAAAAGATCTTGCTCTAGCAATTTCCCATAATGACGAGAAAGAAATCATCCATTTAACTTGTCCAGACAGAAGAAAGGAAATGAAAAACAGTCTCGAAGAAAAAAACATCAAGGTACACGAATACGATGTGTATTTCAAAACACCAAAACCAAAAACACACACTAACTTCGATGCCATTCTAGTTTTTGCACCAAGTCATATAAGGGCATTTACATCCATGAATACTATAGAAAATCAAGTTATATACTGCATAGGAAAAACAACGGCAGAATTCGCTCATTCCCTAGGCTACACCCATGTAAAATATTGTGAAATTTCAAGTGAGTTCAATCTAGTAGAACTCGCTTTACAAGATATGACAAATGAATAATGATCATCTATTTTTAAAAGCACTAAAAGGAGAAAAGGTTAGCCGACCTCCTGTTTGGTTGATGCGTCAAGCTGGCAGATACTTACCCGAGTATATGGTTCTTAAACGCAAATATGATTTCTTTACTCGGATTAGAACTCCTGAACTTGCCACAGAGATAACTTTGCAACCTATTGATATTATCAAGCCTGATGCGGCTATATTATTCAGTGATATTCTCGTTATCCCAGAAGTCATGGGACTAGAAGTCCAAATGATTCCGGGCAAAGGACCTTATCTTCCTAAAACAATAAAAACTCAAGCTGATGTTGATCAGCTTCGCGTAAAAGATACAGCAGATGAATTGCAATATGTATACGATGCATTGCAACTCACGAAAAAAGAATTGAATAATAGAGTCCCATTGATAGGATTCGCGGGAGCACCTTTTACAATATTTTGTTATATGGTAGAAGGACAAGGAAGTAAGACTTTTCATCAAGCGAAGACTTTATGTTTCTCTCAGCCAGAGGTTGCTAAAAGTCTACTTGATAAAATAACCGAGGTTACGATTGCTTATCTACTTAGAAAAATAGAAAATGGCGCTGATGTTATTCAGGTATTTGATAGTTGGAGTGGATTGCTGTCCTATGCGGATTTCATGGAATTCGCCTTTCCTTATCTGAAAAAAATACACGATGCATTAGCTGATAAGGTTCCCGTGATTTTATTTCCAAAAGGAAGTGATTATGCATTACGAGACATTGCTAGTCTCAAGCCTTCTGCAATCGGTATAGACTGGACAATAACTCCAGAAGATGCAAGAGATTTAACATCAGGAATTACGCTTCAAGGTAATATGGATCCATCAAAATTATTTATGTCAACTGATCGTGTGGAAAAAGAGGTGAAGGAAATGATTAATCGTTTTGGGGTTCAGAATTATATAGTTAATCTAGGACATGGAATGTTACCAACGATTCCTGTTGACTCTGTGAAAGCTTTCGTAAATGCAGTAAAATCTTATGAAGAGCTTTAAAGAAGATTTTTTTGGACATATTTCTTCTCTGCAAGATAAGATTTGTAATGAAATAGAGGCAATCGATGGGAAAGCACTTTTTCAGGAAGATAAGTGGGAGCGACCAGGTGGTGGCGGTGGCAGAACGAGGGTAATAGAGAATGGCGATGTTTTCGAGAAAGGAGGAGTAAATATATCAGGAGTACATGGTGTTTTACCACCACAAATGGTAGAATATCTGAAGGTGTCCAATAATTCATTTTATGCTTGCGGTATTTCTTTGGTTTTACACCCAAAGAATCCATTTGTCCCGACTGTACACGCTAACTTTAGATATTTCGAACTATATGGAGAAGATGACGAAGTCATTGATCAGTGGTTTGCGGGAGGAGCGGATTTAACGCCGTATTATTTATTTGCGGATGATGTGATTCATTTTCATCAGGTGTGGAAGGATCATTGCGATGGATTTGATGTGGGTTTATATCCAAAGTATAAGCAAGCCTGTGATAATTATTTTCATAATGCGCATAGGAATGAAGCAAGAGGTGTAGGAGGAGTATTTTTTGATTATTTGAGAGGTAGTGAAGATTATAATAGTGAATTTTGGCGCAACTTTACGGTTGGTGCATCGGATAAGTTTCTTCGAGCTTATTTGCCAATAGTTGAGAGGAGAAAAGATACCAGTTATAACCATGAGCAAAGAGAATGGCAGGAAATCCGGAGAGGTCGATATGTTGAGTTTAATTTGATTCATGACAAAGGCACTTTGTTTGGTTTACGAACAAAAGGAAGAATAGAATCTATATTGATGAGTTTACCACCACATGTTCAGTGGAAATACGATCACCATCCGAAAGAAGGATCAGAAGAAGCAAAAATGCTTCATGTTTTAAAAGAACCTAAAGATTGGCTATAATGCATAAAAGACCAAGAATATTAAGACGCAATCCTGCCATTCGATCAATGGTACAGGAGACTTATTTACGTCCTGATGACTTCATTGCGCCTCTATTTATAGAGGAAGGAGAAGGGAAAGAGAAAGAGATTTCATCACTTCCTGATTATTACAGAAGATCACTTGATTTGACTGTGAAAGAAGTAGAGCAACTGTGGAGTTTAGGCATAAAATCTGTTTTATTATTTGTGAAAGTAGAAGAAGAAATAAAGGACAATAAAGGAACAGAAGCACTGAATCCTGATGGTTTGATGCAAAGAAGTATTCGAGCAATAAAAGAGGCATGTCCCGGCATATGTGTAATGACGGATGTAGCATTGGATCCATACTCGAATTATGGTCATGATGGGATAGTAGAAAATGGAATAATCGTCAATGATAGGAGTGCTGATTTATTGGCAGACATGGCAGTAAGTCATGCTGAAGCAGGAGCAGATTTTGTTGCACCAAGTGATATGATGGATGGACGGATAGGTAAAATAAGAGAAATATTAGAATCAAAAGATTTTAGCGAAACAGGGATAATGAGTTATAGTGCGAAGTATGCATCTAGTTTTTATGGCCCTTTTCGACATGCATTAGACTCTGCGCCAAAATTTGGAGATAAAAAAACTTATCAGATGAATCCTGCGAATCGATTAGAGGCGATAAAAGAAGTAGAACTTGATGTAGAAGAAGGAGCGGATATAGTGATGATAAAGCCAGCATTATCTTATTTAGACATCATAAGAGAAGTGAAAAATAAAGTAAACGTGCCAGTTAGTGCATACAATGTAAGTGGAGAGTATGCCATGATAAAGGCTTCCGCCAAAATGGGTTGGCTCGACGAAGAAGCTGCTATGTGGGAATCAGTATTATCAATCAAAAGAGCAGGTGCAGACTTAATAGCAAGTTATTTTGCCAAGACGATAGCAGAGCAGCTTTAAAAGCATTTAACTCCAAAATAAATAGGAATAAAAGAAAGAGAATGGCATTCGATTTAAAAAACAGTGAATTAGCATTTAATAGTGCAAAACGACATATACCAGGTGGAGTAAATTCACCCGTTCGTGCTTTTAAGGGTGTGGGAGGAAATCCGGTGTTCATGAAAAGTGCAAAAGGGACGATACTCAGGGACATTGATGATAATGAATACATCGATCTGATCAATTCATGGGGACCGATGATAGTAGGACATGGAAAAGATGCGGTAGTAGAAGCTGTTCGTGAGCAGGCAAAGCACTTGTTTACATCAGGGACTCCAACGGAGTTAGAGACTGAGATGGCTAAAAAGATAAAGTCGATGGTTGACAATGTGGATCTTGTTCGATTGGTGAGTAGTGGAACAGAAGCATGTATGAGTGCCATCCGATTAGCGAGAGGATATACAGGCAAGAATAAGTTTATAAAGTTTGCAGGGAATTACCATGGGCATGCGGATTGTTTTCTAGTGAAAGCGGGAAGTGGGTTAGCGACATTTGATATTGATAGCGTGCCAGGTGTGACGGAAGGTGTGGGACAAGATACTTTAATAGCGGAGTATAATGATATAGAGCAGGTAAGGGAGTTCGTTCGATTACATGAAGGAGAAATTGCTGCCATAATATTAGAACCTGTAGCTGGAAATATGGGATGTATTCTTCCTACTGCCGAATTTCTTGTTGGACTTAGAAAAATATGTGATGAAAAGAACATAGTTCTCATTTTCGATGAAGTTATGACAGGATTTCGATTAGCGCCTGGAGGAGCGCAAGAAGCATTAGGTGTAAAGGCTGACTTGATGACTTATGGAAAAGTAATAGGAGGAGGAATGCCAATAGGAGCTTTTGGAGGAAAGAAGGAGATTATGGAAAGTATAGCTCCATTAGGAAAAGTATATCAAGCAGGAACTTTGAGTGGAAATCCATTAGCCGTAACAGCAGGCTTAACCACATTAGGCCTTTTGGGTTCCAACCCAGAATGGTACTTTATGCTGGATAAAACAGGGAAAGTAATGGCAAAAGAATTGCAAGCAATCTTCCATAAAAAATCAATTCCAGTACGAATTAATCGGATAGGTAGTATGTTAAGCTTGCATTTCACGGAAGGAGAAGTGACTAATTATAGTCAATCGGCACAATGTGATCATGGAAGATTCAATTCTTATTTTCATCACATGTTACACAATGGGGTTTATCTACCGCCATCTTCATATGAAAGTTGGTTTTTCAATATTAGCCTAGCGTGGGAACATGTAGAAAAGATTTTGGACGCAAGTCAAACATTTGAATTATAAAAAATGACTAAAAAAGCAATATTGTTATTGAATTTGGGTTCACCAAAAAGTCCTTCAACAGAAGATGTTCGTACGTATCTGAATGAATTTCTGATGGATGGTAAGGTAATCGATCTACCGTATTTACTTCGACTGTTGTTAGTAAAGGGAATCATTACTAGATTCAGAGCGCCAAAAAGTGCCAAGCTTTATGAGTCTATTTGGACAAAGGAAGGTTCTCCATTAGTAGTAATTACGGAAAAACTGACACGACAAGTGGAAGAATTTACGGGTTTACCTACTTACTTTTCTATGAGATATGCCACACATGCGCCTCAAGATATAATGAAACAAATGTATGCTGAACACCCAGATTTAGAGGAGGTAGTTTTGTTGCCGCTGTATCCACATTATGCGATGAGTAGTTATGAAACAGGAGTGGAATATGCGGTAAAAGCCCATAAAGAGGGAGGATTTCCTTTCGACTTACAAATTATTCCGCCTTATTATAACAAGGGACATTATATAGAAGCTCTTTCAGAAATAATAGATCCGTTTGTTAAAAAAGAGTATGATCATATCGTATTTAGTTATCATGGAATTCCTGAGCGTCATGTAAAAAAGACAGATATAACGAAGTCTCATTGTCTGAAGGTAAACGATTGTTGTAATGTAGATTCCGATGCGCATAATTATTGTTACAGACATCAAGTGATAGAGACTACAGAATTAATTGCAAAAAAGCTATCCATCCCCAAAGAAAAATATAGTTTTGCTTTTCAGTCTCGACTAGGAGCTGATGCATGGTTAAAACCATACACGGCAAAGCGACTTGAGGAAATGCCAAAAGAGGGAATCAAAAACTTGCTGGTAGTTTGTCCAGCATTCGTAAGTGATTGTTTAGAAACATTGGAGGAAATGCATGAGGAGGGAAAAGAAATTTTCATGGAAGCAGGAGGTGAGCATTTTGAGGTAATTCCTTGTTTGAATAATGAAATGAGTTGGGTCAAGAGCATAAACGAATTAGTAACAGAATCTATATAAATGTTATACGTAAAAGCAGCACACATCATTTTCGTCGTTACATGGTTTAGCGGAATGTTTTACCTTGTAAGATTATTCATCTATCACAGAGAAGCACAGGATAAAGAGCCAAATGAAAGAGACATTTTGAGCAAGCAATATAAGGTAATGATACCAAGATTGTTGTTCGGCATTACTTTACCATCGGCAATTATCACCTTATTTTTAGGAACAACATTAGTAGGTTTTTATGGTGTTATGGCACCTTGGTTGATGTTGAAATTTTCCTTTTTATTACCTTTATTTCTATATCACATTAGCTTACATCATATCTGGAAAACTCAGAAAAATGGTAATTTCAAGTATTCTGGAAAGGGATTACGCATATGGAATGAATTAGCGACCTTATTATTAGTAGCTATAGTTTTCACTGCCGTTATGAAGGATACTTCAAGTTTTATATACGGAGTAGCAGGTTTTGTGATTTTTTCGGGGTTGATATTAATAGGAATGCGTTTATTTAAAAGTTCACGCACATAAACCCGAAGTAAAGAAGTGCCCGAGGGGGGAGTCGAACCCCCACGCCCATAAGGACACATGGCCCTCAACCATGTGAAAATTGCATCAATATGACTTAATGTGTATTAATAATCAGTATTTTATATATTAAATAATGAAAATAAATTCGTATTTTTGCATTATTATTCAGTTTTAGTTGCACCAATGTTGCACCAAAATTTATTTATAAATGCCAAGTATAACCGCAGTAAAAAGAAGTAGACCTGACAAAAATGGTCAACATCCTTTGCAAATCAGAATAAGTGAAGGACAACGATCCATCCGTATAAATTTAGGACATTCTGTGAAAAGTAAAGAATGGGATGACGTTCGAAAAATTGTTAAATCAAATCATTTAAATTCTAAACGTCTTAATAACTATATTAATAGTAAGATCGTCGAAGTCGAAAATTTGATATTCGATTTAGAGAGAATGCATGACAGCGTTACTTTGGATATGATTAAATCTAAATTAAAAGGCGCATCAAATTCATCTACCGTTTTTGCTCAATGTGATCAATATTTCGACAATCTTAAGATGGCTGGAAAGTTTAATCGCTATTCAGGAGAGAGAGCGGTGGTAAATCACTTAAAAAGATTTCGAAAGCATATAGACATGAATTTTGAAGATATGACGGTTCAATTTTTGGAACGATTCAAAGCTTATTTATTAGGTAGCGTTAATGTCTCTGAACGATCGGCAATGAATTACCTTCTAACAATTAGAACGATTTTTAATTTGGCGATCAAAGAAGGACTCGTATCACAAAAACATTATCCTTTCGGGAAAGATAAAGTGAGGATTAAAAGACCAGAAAGTGAAAAAATTGGATTAGATGAATCAGAGGTTAAGATGATAGAAAGCTTTCAGTCCGAAGTTCGACCATATTATAATCATGCTAGAAATGTATGGCTTTTTAGTTTTTATTTCGCAGGCATGCGTGCTAGTGATGTCTTATGCATGAAATGGGAAAACATAAAGGGTGATAGGCTTTATTATACAATGCGCAAAAATATTAAAAGCACATCAGTGAAAATATCTAATAAAGCAAAAGTTATTTTGGAGTATTATAAAGAAACTTACCCGAATAATAATCATGATTTGATCTTTCCTGATTTATCAAATGTTGAAAATTTTAATGATAATATTGAAGTTCAAAAGAAACTGAAATATAGAATTAGAAAACTGGATAAAGCGCTTAGAGCAATTCGGGATGATTTAGAATTATCCAAAGATGTAACAATGCATATAGCGCGACATAGCTTTGGTAACATCGCAGGTGATCGAATCCCTATACAAAGATTGCAACAGCTTTACAGACATTCGTCTATTACTACTACTGTAAATTACCAAAAAGCGTTTTTAAATCGAGATACAGATAAGGCATTGGATGAAGTTTTAAATTTTTAACTTTATAGCAATGAAATCATCCTTAAATGTAATCTGTTTGGAGACTGAAGCGTTCTACGAATTGCTAGATCATGTTGTAGAGCATTTGAAGGATAAGAATAATGTTTCACAAGACATTTGGATTGATGATGTTGAAGCAATGAGCTTGTTAAAAATCACATCAAAAACAACGCTTCAAAGCTATCGCGATAATGGCAAAATTCGGTTTTCTCAACCAAGCCGAAAAGTAATTTTATATGATCGTCAATCGATCTTGGATTTTCTGGATAAACATGCAAAAGATACATTCTAATGGAAAAGGACAAGGGTGTTCAAAGGGGCTTTAACAACGGATATCTAATCCATAAATTCAAACCAGAGCTTGCTAAATCAATGATGACCATCTTAACAGATCGGGAAGATGAATACGCTATAGGTATGATCAAGGGCATGCAACAACACCAAAAAGAACAGATAAAAACACAGCAAAAAACTGTGAAATTTCATAAATCACCTGTATCCAAAACACCGAATAAATCGAAGGATAAAGATAGGGACAAGGATTTTGAGAAAGGGTAAATCAAAATAAACAAAGTGCCCCGCCCCCACAGAGCAGGGGGCACTTTGTTGTTTGTTTATCGCATTAAAATTTAATCGCGTGTAGAATATTTGTGTGCTTTATATTCGGCTGTAGACCCAAAGCACCCAAAATATTTTCTCTTATAAGCCAGAATTTCACTTTTCAAATAATAGACATTCCTACGATGCTTGATAAATTTTGGACCTTCACCTTTGTATCGCCAATTTTGCATGGTACCTGTTGAAACGCGAAGTTCACGAGAAGCTTGCCCTGTTGTGAGAAGATCTTCAGGACGAAACGTTTCGTTTATATCATTTTGAGGTGTCGAATTTCTATTAACCATTGATAAAACCCTCCTCAATTGTGCGTGTTATTTGAAGGGTTGCGCCTCGCTCTAAAACCTCAAACACATCAAACTCTTGTATGGGAACATGCACCACAAACGGTTTATAAAAATCTCCCAGACATATAATCAAAGGATCTTCTGTTCGATCATTATGAACAACCACATAGATTTGACGGTCATCATCAATAAACCATGTTCCGACGGATAGATCAGCCGCCATGGCTGCGTAATTATGTTTGGGGTTTTGAAGTAGTGTTAAACACATAGCGTTTCCTTTCTTTAGTTGAAAACATCTGAAACAAAATTTATCCAGATGTACATTTATGAAGGAAAACTACGTGCAAATTATGTGCTTCTTCAATTGTAAATGAGATTAAATGAAGAGCACGGAAAGAAAGAGGAGTCGAGTGCATATACTGTTGTATTCATTGAATAATGTCTTGCCCAAATATTCATTACAAATCGTGCTGTTTCATTATTTACGATCTATGTTCATTTCTTTTCACACTCGGCTTTAGTAGAAAAATAAAAGGCCAGTATGATTAAAAAAACGAAAAGATGATTCCTATGACACCTTCCTCAATTACAATTCGAAACACCACATATGATCACTTTATGGGTGATCTGATCCGTCAGTTTATTGAGCGTCGTAAGGCATTTGGTTTAACGCAACTGGACATTGACTATATGATGGGAAATTCTGATGGTCTATGTTCAAAATGGGAATGCGGATCAAGATCACCAACAGCCTTTAATCTATTCTGTTGGGCGCAGGTCTTGCAAATGGAAATATTTCTTTTAGATTCAATATCCCGTTACAGTATAGAATGAAATTATTTGGCAAAGGCGATGCGATAGTGTATCTTACGTCTATTCCTCTTTACTCTAACTGTTATTTAGATTATTTTCATAAAATGATGTAACCATTTAGATAATAGTATTTTAAAAATTATCAACGAATAGTATAAGAAATTCCTATACCTGCTTGAAAAACGTATCCTCCTAAATCTGATATTTGTAATTTTGTCTTTCTTACTTGTTGTCCGTAGCAAATCTGTAATTTTATATTATTTGACAAAGAGTAAAGGATAGCTACCTTAATGAAAGGCAAATAATAATTGTTTATTTCTTCTACATCCTCAAAGAATGGAATATTGTCATCAGGAAAAACGAAATTATTGGATGATGAACTATTAAAAACATACATAGCCCCAATATAAACACTAGAATGAAATTTTTCTAAAAATGAATATCTTGCTAATCCCAAAATATTGATATTATCCGCTGAATAACTGCTCTTTAAAGGAATTACTGCATCTATACTTGCGTTGTGGAAGTCATATAGGAAGTAATCTATTTTAGTTCCAGAATACCCTAGATTGATACCAATCTTAAGATTATCACTTAACTCATAAATAAATTTTGTGTCTATAGAAAAATTTGCTTTTGTCTTGGTCTCATGACGAGTGCTTATATTGGTAATGGGAAAACCCGTAGTGGATCTGTACTCCTCTAAAAATAGATTATTTGCAAAACCATTTATACCAACTTCAAAAGTGAATTCCTGAGAATATGCGTTACTTATATTGAGTATTAGAAATATCGTAATTAGTGTTCTCATAATTATCTGACCAAAGTAACGTTACCTTTGTAAAAGATATCAAGACCAGAGTATGTTTGCCACCAATCCGGGAAAGGAGCACAATCACAAGATGGGCAATAATTGTCGTTATCAACTAACGATTTTAACCATATCTGATAACCATAAGGACCTTGTGCTGCTTTTTGACCATTAAAAGTTCCGTCCCAGAAGACTTCACTACCTAATAGATAGTTTTCGTTACTTAAAGGCAGCTCTTCCTCTTCTTGAAAGACTAAATTTCCCCATTCATCATATATTTCCATTTTCATGTAATAAATAGGACTATTAAATCCATTATAGCAATCGTTTTGTTCCTTAGCCCCCCAAAATGTAGGGTTGAAAACTTGTAAATCTCCATTGAAAATGTTTGGTGTTAAAGCTAGCCATTGTTCAGGCAAATTACACTTACTAAAATCACCTATACTAAATAAAGAATTACAGCCATTATCTGTTCCTATACAAGGTGTTATTTCATTGATATAAAAGTTTGATTGTAAAATTAAATTTACATCTTCATCCTCTAAGTCTAAAGAGTACTCAAAATATTGTAAGGTTGGTGTAGAATTACCAGGAACATGATTCATAGTAAATATTTCATTTGTCTTCGTATTTTCTATATGGATATCACTCACATTTTCACTTTGAACTTGAACAGTAATTAAAAGGGTACATCCAATACGATCAGTCGAAATGTCAAAAAGATTACTAATTGATTCAAGCTTAACTTCGTCTTTTATTATACAACCTTCAGGTGTTAAAACTTCAACTGAGTAGGTTTCGTTAAATATATTTGCATAATAATAATCGTTAAGTTCGGGAAATTTCGCTGTTTCATCAAATATTCCTGGACCTGTTGAACTCCAACTATATGTGCAACCTTCACAGGTTACATCTCCAACTATTTGTAGTTCAGAGCCACAGTAATAAACTATGTCACAATAATCCACCTCGTTGTCTGTGCAAACGAAATCAAAGACTTCTTCTATTTCTGTTGAAGCACATTGATTACTTGCAATAAACTTGACTTTTAGTTTATCTCCACATGCTACAGTAAAAGAAGAATTAGATTCGTAGTAAGATTTCAGGTCCTCTATTATGGCGCTTGAGCCAATTATTTCTTCACTTGTGAATATATCACTTTCGTTCCCAAGTTGATCAATTTTTGATATTTCCCAAGTATACATAGAATAAAGCCCTGAAGGAACTTCTATTGTGTGGATTTGATCATCACAAACAATGTTGGAGCAACTATTTAATGTTACTGTAGGTGTTAGATTTGTCACATCAGTACATAGTGCATCAATATAAGTATAAGCCCAGTGTGCCCAAAATTGACAATCCGAGTTTAGAAACTCCATACACACTTGTTCTCCGACTTTACTTGATAAATCAAAGAAACCACATGTCCAATCTAGGTACTGAAAATCATCAGGATCAGAAGGAACGGGGTTAACAAGTTCTGAATCCAACGGAACATTATTATTAAAGAATATATTCCCTTCTGCATCTACTGCTTGATATCTAAAAAATGGAGATGATTCTTCTGTGTGATTTTGTAGTTCTCTGGGGTCTTCGATTAACGTTGCAAATACAAAATAGTATTCACTATTTTCTGGAGTAACATCCACACAATATTGAAGTTTAAGTATCTCAGACACTTCATTAAATTGATTTCCTATTACATTGTCATCTCCAAGCCGAACAGCATACTGCCCTAAGATGGGAAGATCAAAAGTAAAAAGCTCTGGAAATGTTATATCCTGATAATTATTTGTGTTTATGATCCTAAATTTAGGTTCACTATTATTGAGTGCATAGTCTTCAAATTCAAATGGACCGTTTAAACCATTTTCATTAAATCCAATGCCGGCCATCCAATTTTGAAAATTTCCAACCTCATAGTCACCATTATCACACAAACTATTACCTGGAGTAATATTTGGCGCATTTATAACAATAGGGTTGTTATCGTATTCTCGTGTACATTTCGCATCATTTGTGGCGATAAGATCGTAAGATCCTGCTTCGAAGCCGTCATAGCATACGTATCCTGAGGAGTATGTTAGCCATGTATTGCCACCATCAAAACTTAAGCGATCTGTATTAGTTATTTGAATGCAAATTTGACCGTCATTACAAACTGGACACGATGGCGGATAATAATTTACAGCAATATACTCTCCAACAGCGCAAGAAGACTCTTCGCAGTCCTTTAAACCATCATCATCATTATCAATACCATCAAAACAATCGAGGTCATTGTCAAACACGTCCCCTTCTCCTGGAATATCGTCCTTTTTTTGGAGAGAACCAATCATTTCAATTTCTTGTATTTCGAGTAAAACATTGTAAGGAGCTTTTATGAGCATATAAACATATTCTCCATCGAATTTGGAAGGAATTTGTTGAATTGATTTATTATTTATGTCTGTTGATACAGTACGTGAGTAGACTTTGTTTTTTCTTAATTCTTCAAGTGATTTTTCTGATTGACTTTCTGTACTAAGGAAAATGTAGTATTTTTTGGTATTACCAATAATATTGATACTTTCAATATCACTTGGGTTTTGTATTTTTATTTCGACATAGGGTTCGAATTCCCCCGAAGAGGCTATCTTTGTTTTGAAATTTTCATCAAGTAGATTTTCTTTGAATGTAAATTCATCTAGTTGCGAAGTAGACAATGAAATTATTTTCTGTGCGTTAATAATTGTAGTCATCAACATTAAGACAAATAGTGCGTATAATTTTTTTTGCATGATAATCATTTATTTAAATAT
>CAZSKA010000013.1:0-31512 GCA_964607315.1 uncultured Saprospiraceae bacterium
TTAACCTGAATATCATCTCGATAGGTTGAAGTGAAGGAACAACACATAACACTTTATCAGCTCCGTAGGAGCGACAGCTTTGTAGCTGAATGGTAAAATGTGATTTAAGAAGCTCCGTAGGTGCGACACCTTTTACATAAGTGTTGCTCCTCAGGATCTTTGTCTATTGTTGCTAATATGTAAATTACAAAGCTGTCGTCCCTACGGGACTGATACATTATTCTAGATTTCAGCATCTAACAAAATCTTTTCCATGATTAAGTTCTTGTCATATGATAAATTCATTTAATATGTTATTGGCTTGTATATCATGTCGATAGGTGTGACATGTAGAAACAAAACATTACACTTTTCAGCTCCGTAAGTGCGACAGCTTTGCAGATAAATCGATTGACTTCTTCTTTGGGCACGAGCCCAAAAAAAATGATAAGATAGTAAGTTATAAAATGACAATCCTACGCAACTGGATTTTATCATTACACTTAATATGCAGAAAATAAAGGCCAGATGTTAAAGCAGTCTTTAAATTAGCAATTCCATTCACTATTTCTAGTTCTTTTTGATCCATATATTGTCCAAGGTGATTATAAATCTCTACCGCACAAATTCCACTTTCTAATGTTGTAAATGATAATTTCATATTCCCATTAGATGGGTTAGGGAATACTTTTACGAATGCATCTGATTCATCTATTGTTTCAAGTGAGCTTATGACATTTAATGTCATCATAGAGCTATCTTGGCATAATGAATTAAAGGCAGTAAGACTAACTTCATAAGCACCAACATTTTCATAAGTATGAGTAGGATTTACATCAGAACTTGTCGTCATATCACCGAAATCCCAGAAATATGTCGTGCTATTATCTGATAAATTCATGAATTCATATGTCAAATAATCATATTCAAAATTAAATAATGCAGTTGGAACTTCTTTTTCATGTATAGTAAATACTTGTTCTGCAGTACATTCATTTTCATCTGTGACAGTTAGACTATAATCTCCAGGTTCAACTAATATAGAATTTGATACTTCGTTAGTTGACCATTGATAGCCTTCAAATTGGGTACTAGTGAAAATTTCTATTTGTTCATCTGAACATATGGTGTCGGGATGGATAATAGTAAGATTTATTGTATCATATGCTATTATTTCTATAGAATCCGTAATTGAACAACCATTTTTATCTATTGCAGTAAGCGTATACAAACCTGGTGTAACTGAAATTGTAGAATCTGTAGAATTTGTACTCCATTCATATGAGGCATATTGTTCAATAGTAGCAAGAATGCCCATTTCACCAGCACAAAGAATTAAATCACCTTCAAAATTTATTTGACTTGGAGTATCTGCAGAAACATAAAATTCAAAAGTTGTAACACAATTACTTAAATTTATACAATCCACATTGTAACTGCCTGTCTCAGTAATCACAATTGTATCCTCAGAAACAGTGGAACTTGGAGTATGCCAAATGTAGCTAGAACCCTCTTGTTGATCTAAATCATATAGAATAACTTGATCTGAGTTACATAAATAAATAGTATCACCTGGAATATTCAAATCTAATAAATCTTCAGCTAAAATTTCTATTTCAAATTCAAGCACCAGAGGACAGTTATTTTGATCTACGAATGAAGCTTGTATAATATGGTTACCCGCACCAATCAACATAGGGTCAAAGGAAAATTCATTTTCATTGGTTTCTATTTCCATCAAAGACCATTGGATATCAGTAAGTTCATTGCTACTTAAATGAAAAGTCACGATATCTTCATTTACGCAAAAACTTTGTTCTCCAATAACAGAAACATTGCTTTCCCAAATTTCAATATTTATGAAATCAGACGCTGTACAGCCATTCTGATCTGTAACTTCTAAACTAAATTGAGTGGATTCTCCAATCATTACTTCTGGATTACTAACATTATTATCACTTGGCGACCAAGAATAACTATATGTATTGTTAGGATAACTTAAGGCAGTTGGATTTCCTCCTAATTGAAAAGGTTGATTAATACAGACAGTATCCACATCACCAAGATCTAATCGAAGCGCAGGGAAAACTTGTACGTAAATGGTAGTTTGTGGGCCTTGACATCCTTCTTCATTTTCAAGAATTATATCAAAAGGAATCGAAAAAATACTATCACTTTTATTAGTAATCTCTAAAGTCATTAGTTGAGCATATCCAGATTTCAAATGAATAGGTAAAGATTCGTGATCAGATCTCCAGTTAATGTAGGTAAAGCTCGTGTCTGATTTTAAATCAATAATCGCGTTCTCTCCACTACAAAGAGAAATTGTATCCATATTAATTACATGAGGCCCTTCAATACATTTTAATGAATAACAACCAATAAAGGGCTGTGCATTAGCACAATCTGGAAAAATGGAATCATCCCATGCACCACTTTCTGAATCATGTGTTGTATACACTGTAACATCACAATTGTTGTACATAATGGTGCTATCCGTTCTTGTTCGTAGTTGAAAACAAACCGTCCAAGGTCCCTCTACAGAAGGACATTCAATACCATCTCCTCGAGAATTATTCGGATTCCCATCTGAATTTCCTGTTTCATCTTCAAATACAAACCAACCGGGAGGCAAAAGATCACCAGCAGTTATACCATCACCACTACAACCTAATTCTTCATAATTACACATTTCCAACATCCCATCTCCGTCGAAATCATTAACGCTTATTTGATTTGTCGTTAAATTATAACTTACACTGTCAAACCAGGCCCATTCGGCATATTCCGACAGAGGAATGATAGGCTGAGTTACTTTTGGTTCTCCTGTTATTTCGAAAAATGTTGGATCCCAACAATCACCAAATACAGGAATGATTCCATGAAAGCGCCTACAATCAAAAGACTCATTAGTGTATTCACTTAATGTGTAGCAGAATTCTACTATTTCACCTGGCAAATACGGGCCACTTACATCAGAATTCATAGAGGTTGTAACAACTTCCAAATCATCTTCTACACAATCAAAAATCAAAGGTCTATTTAACATGCAAAGTTCAAAAAATCCTGGACCTCCTGTACCATTACTTACAGCAATGTAGATTCTTTCTGTTTCTCCAAAAATATAATTTTGGATAGCAGCACGACCGCTTCCTCCACTTACGCAATCTGTTAAGGCTTCTAAATTGTTTTGATCATCAAGCCTAAAAATTTGAAGAACGGGATTTGGAAAATCTGCATTTTCTATATATATACTTAATCGACTAGTTCCATAATTGTCAAAAGCAAACCAAGAAACTCCATGATTTTCCCTGTCACATGTAGTTAATGTGCTATCTGGATTACTTAATAAATTACATCCCGGGTAACAACGTGTCTGCGTACTTATGATTTCAGCATCTATAAAGCTTTCTTGTGAGTTGCAGAAATAACTTAAAAAATTAATTTCTACTGTTCCATTTTCAACTAAATTAGATGAAAATTGATGATAGATACGGTTCATTCCAATAGGTAATTGGATATTTAAGATAGTATCTGTAGTAAAATCACAGATTTCATCAAGTATTACAAACATTCCATCACAAGTATCATCAAAATAGCCTACCGCAAAATTTCCTTGAAGTTGATTGTCACCAGCTAAAGGAGTAAGTGTTATCCAAGCACCTTGTGAACTATCAGGAAAGCTAATGTCTGTGAAGAACCATTGATCATTAAACAAAGTATCGCATAGCTCTAGACTTGCTTCAAGTAAACTTGAATTTGCAAATTTTGATTCTCCATTTTTTAATTCTATAGCATCACAAGCCCCATTATTAATTGCTCTGCCATTGATTCTAAAGTCAAAAAGTCCATTAAATTTTCTAGTCCTATCAGAACTTGCAATCACGAAATAATCAAGAACACCAGAGACAGTCGAGAACATAGTATCTAGTTGATTTTTTATACCACATAATTCTAGTAATTCTATAAAGTTTCCATCTTCACAGTTTGTGTCAAAATACCCAACTTTCACATGTGTTGAATCACCAGTGCTAAATGCGTTTTTATAGCTAAAATCGATAACTGGCATTTCTGAGTCATGTACTATTTGTGTTTTAAACCAAACAGAATTTTTATTATTATCACAGTTATCTAAATCTTGACTTGCATCCGTATTGTTAACTTCTACCCATTCAAAAGGATCAAAAGTTTTTGCAAAACAAGGGAAATCATTAGCTCTATTTGTTTGAATAATGATTTCAGTATTATCTAAATATGATCTGGGTTTTTGATATGCAATATGGTATTGACTTTGACCAGGAATAAGGTCAAATTCAAAATAGGTTTTACTTTTTGAACATATGGAGTCAATTACTACAAAATTTTGTGAATTGCAGTCATCAGGAAAATAGCCTAAATAAACGGAAGAAGAGTCATCCAGATTATAGAAATCAATTAATCCAAAAGTTGTAGAATCTGAGTATTGTAAATCTGTTGATAACCAAGTACAATTTTCATGTTTTCCGCACATTACTATATCAGGAAATGAAAAAGATGAGAATATTGTAGTCCAAATATCTAATTCTAAAGGCAAAGCATCACATGGTTCATCATATGGATCTTTTGGATTAAATGTTAATTGAACTTCTATTTCAGTAAATTCTTCTGAGTTTAAATGAACATAATATTTCGAAATACCTGGCTGCAAAGGAAACATTAAAACACCATTTTCATCCAGTTCACAAAAGTCTAAGATCTCTACATAGTTGCTAACAGCACATGGACCTGACAAATACCCAACCGAAATAGAAATTGCATCAAATGACATGTCTTTTATATCATAACTAATGAACCCTACAGTATCAATGAAAGAGTATTCAGTCTCAAAAGAATACCATAATGAGTTTGGCTTTTCAAAACAAGTATTTTGAATATCAGGAGAACTAAATAATGTATTGCTTGATTGAATTTCATTTGTAATGGGCAGGGCATTGCAAATAGTATCATTTTCTGCAAAGTCAAAGTGTACATCAATAGAGTAGTTGAGATTGAATTTTCCATAATCAAAAGCTTGCGAACTAAGGACGAAAAAATAATCTTTTACACCAATGGAGTCAGAAAAATATGAAATCATCATGTCATTAATCTCACCACAATGCGAGTCTAGCATAACAAAATCTTCAGAACAATCATCATCAAAAAATCCAATAGCCCAGAATCCTTGATCATCGAATTCTACGTCTTTTAACTCAATATTGTATGTAGTTTCTTCTTGGAATTCATTTTCTAATTTATACCAGAGATAATGGCCAGTGCTAAAATTGCATGGATTATCTGAAAAACTAATATCAAAACTAGCAGTCATGGTGTTTGAACTGATGGAATCTCTATGAAATATAGAAGTTGCATTACAAGGTCTATCATTTTCAGCGATAAAAATTGGCTCTATACATAATTCAATATTTTCACTTATAGTATCAATACCATGAATGCCAAAATAATAGGTGTTATTCTGTACAAGTCTATTAGTTATAGCTCTCAATTGATTTCCCGAAGTTGAATGACATGATTTTAAAGAATACTCTTCTTCGCAATCAGATAAAAAAATCAAAGTGCTGATTTCTAGTTCATTATATGCACCGTTTGACTCAAGTGTAATTTCTGCACCAATCGAACTAATTTCAGTTTTATATTTATACCATACATCACTAAGTGGAGTATTAGAACAAGAAGGTATAATATCGTTTTGATCTGCGTATAGAAGTTCTACATCATAACAGTTGTCAGATTCTATTGTAATTGCATCACAAGCATTATTGTTGGATGGAGGAGGGGAATCATCTGGATTTTCAATTTGAATAATTATATTTTCATTTAAAGCTGGAACGGTGCTCATCGATATGAAATAGTATTCTCCGTCAACAAGATTAAATACTTCGAGAACGGACTCAGCACAAGCTATTTCAATTGCATTATCTAAAATACAGTCTCCATTTTCAAATTGAAATAATGAAAGTTGAGAAATTTCATTTCCAATTACAGGTGTGAATTTGAAATAGGCTCCATGTGATTCAAATTTAAACCAAAAGTTTCCAGCTTCCATTTCAATTGCGCAAGTTCCATTTGTTAAATCAAATGTGAGATTTGACATTTCAAAAACATCAACTGAAGTAGATAAGGTATTTATTTCTATTGCATTTTCACAAAGGTCATTTTCTGATTGCGAGAAAAGGGAGAATGAAAGAAAAAGTATTATGGTTAAGAGAAAGTATTTCATGAACGCAAAATAATCATTTTTCAAATTTTTAATTTATACTTTCAAAAGTTTATTTAGATGTTTTATTCAAAAAGCGAAAACTGTGTACCTAAAAAATATAACACTTTATCAGCTCCGTAGGTGCGATACATTTTACATAAGTGTCGCTCCTCTGGAGCTTTGCCTATTGTTTCTAATCTGTATATTACAAAGCTGTCGTCCCTCCAGGACTTGTATGTTATTCTAGTTAATAGGATATAACTAAAACTTTTCATGATTAATTATTCATCATATTCCATATTTGTTTAATATGTTATTAACCTGAATATCATCTCGATAGGTTGAAGTGAAGGAACAACACATAACACTTTGTCAGCTCCGTAAGAGCGACAGCTTTGTAGCTAAATTGTAACGTATAATTTTATGAAGCTCCGTAGGTGCGATACATTTTACATAAGTGTCGCTCCTCTGGAGCTTTGCCTATTGTTTCTAATCTGTATATTACAAAGCTGCCGTCCCTCTGGGACTTGAGCGTTATTCTAGTTAATAGGATATTACTAAAGTTTTTCATGATTAATCATTCATAATATTATGAATTTATTTAATATGTAATTTATCTGTATATCATATTGATAGATTTGACATGAAGAAGTAAAACATAACATTTTACCAGCTCCGTAGGAGCGATAGCTTTGTAGCTAAATTTAACGTATAATTTTATGAAGCTCCGTAGGTGCGACACATTTTATCTTTCATTTCTCCCTTCATTGATATCAATTTCTAGATATCTGCCAGCTATTTCTCTATATTGAATAGAGTCAAACAAAGAATCATTATAGGTTTTGAATAACTTAAGCGACCATTTTCTTCATATATTTTCCATTCACCTACCTTAATAGATTTAGGAATCCATTTACAACATTTTTCTCTGCTTTATACGATTCAAAATTGAAAACATCATACGATACATTTTCCTCAATTAATCTATATGAGCCAATTGTTTTTATATTGCCATTTGGATGATATTCAAGATATGTTCCATTTAAATAACCCACATTTGGGTTTGAGTTTAAAAGATCTATGCTGTCATATTTTTCGTACTTCTTGATTCGTCCTGATTTATAGAAATAGAGCCATTCTCCATTTTTATGATTACATGTTATTTTGCCACTTTCATTGATTTCTCCAGATTTGTAAAAGCTTGTATAATATCCACTTAAATTAATTCCTTCATCGTCACACATGACACGATTAATTTGCGAAAAATAAATTTCTTCAAGGAGAAGACCATCTTTATTAATTCTGATATATTTTGATTTTTCTACAAAAACTGAATCCATAGTTAAAGTATCAAAACCTATCATCAAATTTTTTGTATCATTTATATTTCTTTTCCACAAGATATTTTGATTGAAATCAAATGAAAATTGTGCACTTAATGAGGTAGATGTGAAGATTAAAACTATAATCTGTAAATAAAGATAGTTCATTTAGTTTCTGATATAAATACAGCTCCGTAAGAGCGACGAATTACTTATTCCTTAATCATTTTTTCTGCCTCTTCTATCAATTCTTTATAGTCCGCGATAGTTTTCTCTATTTTTTCTTTGTTAGGTATATTTACTTGTTGTTTTTTGATAAGATTTTCAGTTATAATTAGTTTCATAGCTACTTGAAGATCTTTTAATTTTCGATCCAGGTCCATGGTCCTTCTTTCTAAAATTCTATAATCCTTGATTTTAGTAGCGAAATTATTCTCTGATTCTTCCAAAATATTTTTTAATCTTTTTTGTATCGAAGAATCTCTAACAGTGCTTAAATATCTATCTGCTGATTCATAATATTTATCGTTATAACTTTTGTATTTATAATAATCCACATATGTTTTAGCTGTAATCTTATCAATTTCTATAATCCGATTATTTAATGCTCTGAGTTCTTTGTCATTTTTCATTGCTTGATTAAACAAATTATCAACAACATCTCTGTTTCTTGGTATTTCAAAACTAATCTTATCTGTTTCGGAGTTCGAAAAATTTTGACTGCTTGAAAAATTAATTGCTCTTGATTCATTGGAATTTCCACAAGAGAGTAGAATTATAAGAATGCAGAAAAGGAAATTCTTTATCATCTTAAATTTTTAATTTGAACGTAGAAATTCTTAATTGATTGTATATGTCAATGAAATGGAAGTGGATTTGTTATAGATGCTGATGCCAAGTTAAGGATGAGATAATTTAGAAACAGCAAGTGTCGCTCCTCTGGAGCTATGCCAATTGTTGCTAATCTATATATTACAAAGCTGTCGTCCCTCCGGGACTTGTACGGTTATTCTAGATTTCAGCATCTAACAAAATCTTTTCCATGATTAATCATTCATCACATGATAAATTTATTCAATATGTTACTAGCTTGAATTTCATCTAGATAGATTTAAATGTAGATACGAAAAACAACATTTTATCAGCTCCGTAGGAGCGACAGCTTAGTAACTGAATTGTAACGTATAATTTTATGAAGCTCCGTAAGTGCGATACGTTCTTTTCTATATTGACTATAAAGGAATTGGAATCAATCTTCGCAGCTGTAAATCATATATGAAGGAATCTTCTTACTAAATTCCGAATCAGTTAAAGAGTAGATGTTCTCTGGATTAATATCTAATTCTACATCTTTAAAAAGTCTACCTGCTTTTTCGTCAAATTTAAAATTAAAGGTGTTATCATCATTAGAAGGAATAGTAATCGTTTTTCCATTTAAATCGGTTATTTCAGCCCCGCCTCCGATTTCTACTAAACACCATACAAGACAATCATCTGGATTAGGAGATAAACAATTTGTATCGGCTTTCGTTTTTTCCCATTTTGTTGAAGGAGGAATATACTCTGATTCTATAAATTCAAGTACTTTATTATTTTCTTCGTACTTAGATGATATTATTACTTGGTTAGTTTTTTTATTGATTTCATCATAAAAGCAATAGTTTTTGCTTGTTTGAATAGGAATAACATCGAATTCTTGCCATTCTCTTAAAAGAAATTTGAGCGATCTTATTTCTTTTTTAAAGTCAAGCTTTTCCTTTTTAATTTGATCTAAATATCTTTTGTCAGATTTTGATTTATACGTCAGATTTTGGAGACTATCAACATAATCTTTTTGTTTCTCTATAACATTGATTTCAAACTCCAGATCATTAATATAGAACTCTTTTATTTCGTCATTGACAAACATTACATTCTTTGGGCCGACGAAGATGTCACTAAAATAAAAGCCCGAAATGAAAATTTGAGACTTAAGAGAATGTATACTAAGAAACAATAAAATTAGGGAAAAGAAAAGTTTAGTTTTTCCATGATTCATATAACAGGCTTTAAAATTTATTCTACTAAGTTCGTAAAATATTTAATTTTTCACAACATGAATTTTATTAGCTCCGTAGGAGCGACAGCTTTGTAGCTGAATGGTATAATAAATTTATGAAGCTCCGTAGGTGCGACACGATTTACAGCAAGTGTCGCTCCTCTGGAGCTTTGTCTATTGTTGCTAATCTGTGTATTACAAAGCTGTCGTCCCTACGGGACTTCTACGGTTATTCTAGATTTCAGCATCTAACAAAATCTTTCCCGTGATTAAGTGTTTGTCATATGGTAAATTTATTTAATATGTTATTGGCTTGTATATCATGTCGATAGGTATGACATGTAGAAACAAAACATTGCACTTTTCAGCTCCGTAAGTGCGACAGTTTTGTAGCTAAATTGTAACATATAATTTTATGAAGCTCCGTAGGTGCGACACGATTTACAGCAAGTGTCGCTCCTCTTGAGCTTTGTTTATTTTTGCTAATCTGTGTATTACAAAGCTGTCGTCCCTACGGGACTTGAACGTTAGTCTAGATAATAGGATATTACTAAAGTTTTTCATGATTAATTATTAATCACATTAAATGTTTATTTAATATGTTAATTATCTGTATTTCATGTCGATAGGTTTAAATGCAGATACAAAAAACAACATTTTTTCAGCTCCGTAGGAGCGACAGTTTTGTAGCTGAATGGTAAAATGTGATTTAAGAAGCTCCGTAGGTGCGACACCATGCACCTATATATACACTAATTAAGAATCAATCTACCATTTTTCAGTAACCTAACAGATAAAACATCCCTTTCCACTCCCCACACCTTAACATATCTCCACAAAAATTTATCTTTACTCTGTGAAATTTAATATTATGATGCATTATCGCAATTTACTACTTACCGCTATTCTTCTTCTTGCAATATGCTCTTTGGGGCAAACCCAAAAAGTTGATATTACTTATTTCCTACCTGATGTAGAATATGATCAATCCATTACTACACCCGAAGAATACCTCGGATGGCAACCTGGAGAATGGCATATTACACATGATCAATTAAATGGTTATTGTCGATTAATCGCCAGTCAATCTTCCCGTGTAACTTACACAGAATATGCTCGAACTTATGAGAAAAGACCACTTTTCTATTTGACTATTTCTAGTGAAGAACATATGGCGAACATCGATGAAATTCGAGAAAAACACGTGGCATTAACAGATGCCTCAAAATCTGAAAGTTTGGATATATCTGAAATGCCAATTGTGCTTTATCAGGGATATACAGTACATGGAAACGAGAGTAGTGGAGCAAGTGCGGCTTTTTTGATGGCTTATTATATGGCAGCAGCTAAAGGCGAACGTATCAATAGATTATTGAATGAAGCAGTGGTTTTACTTGATCCTTGCTACAATCCAGATGGAATGAATAGATTCGCTTCTTGGGTGAATACGCATAAAAGTAAAACCTTAGTTAGTGATCCTAGAGATAGAGAATATAATGAGGCTTGGCCTCGAGGAAGAACGAATCATTATTGGTTCGACTTGAACAGGGATTGGTTGTTGTTGACACATCCAGAGAGTAGAGGGAGAATTGGTGTTTTCCATCATTGGAAGCCGAATATCTTGACTGATCATCACGAGATGGGAACGAATTCAACTTTCTTTTTTCAACCAGGAGTTCCTGAGCGTACGAATCCTAATACACCTCAGTTAAATCAGGATCTTACAGAAGAAATAGGAAAATTTCATGCAAAAGCTTTAGACAAGATAGGATCTCGTTATTATACCAAAGAATCCTTTGATGACTTCTATTATGGAAAGGGTTCTACATACCCAGATATCCAAGGAAGTATAGGTATTTTGTTCGAACAAGCAAGTTCAAGAGGGCATTACCAAGAATCTGTAAATGGAGTTTTATCCTTTCCTTTTACTATTAGAAATCAGGTGGTAACTAGTATCTCCACACAAGATGCAGCAATGGATTTAAGAGAGAGTATTCTTGGCTTTCAACGTGATTTTTATAGTGATGCTGCGAAGGATTTAAAAGGCAATACAAAGACTTATGTGATTGACAAAAAACCAGATTATAATAAGGCGATTTACTTTGCAGAAGTATTAAGCCAACATGATATTGATGTGTATGACGATGGCAAAATTGATGGTAGTTTTTATATGCCGGTGAATCAAAAACAAGGGAAGTTGATAGAAGCGATTTTTGAAATCGTGAAGGATTTTAAAGTGAATATCTTTTATGATGTGAGTACATGGAATTTTCCTGCGGCTTTCAATATGGAAATAAAATCTACCAAGCTTGCTACTTTCGCAGATATGCAGCTCTTTAGTAAGGAGAATGTTAAACCACAACCTTTGGGCTTTAAGCCACAGGATGAATTGGTTTCTTATGCTTTTGAATGGTCGGATTTACATGCAGGTGCATTGCTTAATTTGTTGTTGAAAAATGATTTTGAACCTAGAATGATGCATGAGCCTTTTTCAGCACAAACGACAGAAGGAGAAAGAAATTTTGAGCGTGGAACAATAGTGTTGAAGTCTGATGAAGATGTAGATAAATTGTTAGCTTTAGCTAAAGAACAGAATGTGAAGATATATGGATTGACAAGCGGATTTAACTCGAATGGTGTTATGCTTGGTTCGCCTTCTTCGTTTAAGCCAGAGGCCGTCAAAGCAATGATGCTTATTGGTGATGGAGTGAATTCATATGATGCAGGAGAAATATGGTTTCAGATGGATCAGCGCTTAGAGATGCCATTGACGAAAGTGGAGGTGAGCAGTTTTAGAAGGACGAGTATTAATCGATATAATGTGATTATAATGCCTGATGGAAGCTACAGAGGATTGAATGATAAAGATTTGGAGAAACTGAAAGAATGGGTTCAAGCTGGTGGAACTTTGATTGCCTTTAAAAGTGCATTGACTAAGTTGAATGGTTCGGTGATAGCTTATGAAGATGTGGCTTACGCCCAAAGAGAAAGTAGCGAGTCTTATGCGGATCGTTCGGAAAATTCTGCAAAGCACGTCATAGGTGGTGCGATTTTCCATTCCAATATCGACACGAGTTATCCATTATTTTATGGATATTCAGATCCTACTTATTACAGTTTTAAGCGAGGAACACTTGCGATTAAAAAATCTGATAATATGTTGGCAAATCCTATGATCTATAAGAAAGACCCTGTTTTTAGTGGTTATTCTAGTGATGAAAATGCTACACGTATGAGTGAATCTGTTGGTTTAGTAGTGTATGGTGTGGGATCTGGAAGAATAGTAGGAAGTGTTGATAATCCTTTGTTCCGTGGATATTGGAGAGGAGGAAACAAATTATTCGAAAATATGTTATTTGTATCAGGTGCGGTATCTCGCGCTGGATTAAGAGAAGATTAATGGATACATTCGACATAGCCATAGTAGGAGGAGGTGCAGCTGGACTAAGTTGTGCTTTGGAATTGGCTAATGTTCGATTGAAAGTCCTTATCATAGAAAAGGAAGTCAAGAATAGTGATGATCGGACGTGGAGTTATTGGGAGAAAGGTGAAGGAAAGTTTGATCATATTCTACATAAGAAATGGAGTAAAATAAATTTTTATGGCAATTCTTCATACGAGGATTTAGATATAGGTCAATACGCCTATAAAACGATTCGCTCTTCTGATTTTTATCGATATGCTCATAGTATCATTGATCAAGCTTCTAATATCACTCGAGTTCAATGCGAGGTGAAATCTATTCTGGAAGATAAGGAAGCAGTGATTTTACGTACATCAGGTTCGACCTACCAAGTAGACAGAGTGCTTAATAGCGTAATTTTCGAGAAGCCACAGTTGAAGAAGTATAATCATACTATACAGCATTTTGGTGGATGGTTCATAGAGACAGAAGAAGATGTGTTTGATGAGGAGACGGCTACTTTTATGGATTTTAGAATTGACCAAAAAGAAGATACGCGCTTCTTTTACGTCCTTCCTTTTAGCAAGCGAAAAGCACTAATAGAAATTGCGATATTTTCACATGATGTCTTACAGATGGAGGAGTATGATGACTTAATATCAGATTATCTGGAAGAATATGTAAAGCCCGGAAAATACGCTATCAACGAAAAAGAAATCGGTCAAATTCCCATGACAGATTATCCCTTTCATAAAGATAGCACAGACCGTCATATAAAGATCGGCACTGCAGGTGGCTGGGTGAAGTCTTCATCGGGATATGCTTTTAAGCGAATCATAGACAAATCGGAAATACTAGTTGATGATTTGATTAATAATAGGAAGATAAATACGACTTCTCCTGCTATGAGTCGATGGATGGACAGTGTGATGTTGAAGGTGATTACGAAGAATTATATGGGTGGGAAAGAAGTGTTTGAGAGTTTGTTTGCAAAGAAATCGCCTGAGAAGATTTTTCGATTTTTGGATGAAGAAAACACTTTTTGGGAGAACATAAGTATCATGTCATCTTCGCCTATTATCCCATTTTCAAGAGCTGTTATTTTTTAGAAATTCATGAAGAAATTCCGTTCTTACACAGCTGTATTAGACTATTTATATACCAGTTTACCTATGTTTCAGCGTCAAGGTGCGCCTGCGATGAAAAAGGATTTGACGAATATTCGAAAGTTATGTGAGGCTTTGAATAATCCGCATCATTCTTTGCGAACGATTCATGTGGCTGGAACGAATGGGAAGGGGAGTACTTGTCACATTTTGAGTGCATTATTACAATCCCAAGGTTATTCCGTTGGTCTTTACACTTCTCCTCATTACAAGGATTTTAGAGAGCGTGTAAAGATAAATTCGGATTTGATGTCGAGTAAGTTTGTGGTGGATTTTGTGAATGAAAATAAGGAGAAGATTGAGGAGATTCGACCATCGTTTTTTGAGATAACAGTCGCTATGGCTTTTGCTTATTTTGCGGAGAAAAAACCAGATTTTGTGATAGTAGAAGTAGGTCTTGGCGGGCGATTAGATAGCACGAATATTATTACACCTGAGCTTTCTGTGATAACAAATATTTCGAAGGATCATGTGCAGTTTTTGGGAGACACTTTGCCTTTGATTGCCGTAGAAAAAGCGGGGATTATCAAAGCGTCTGTACCCGTAATTATAGGCGAACGACAGAAGGAAACAACTGCTGTATTTACAAATAAAGCGAAAGAAATGAAGTCTGAATTAATCTTTGCAGAGGATTTAGTTCAGGTAAAGAATAAAGCTGATGAAGTTTCTTTGGCTTACGCCCAAAGAGTGTATCATTTTAGCTTGGATTGGTTTTCGGTTTATCAAGGAAAGAATTTAGCTACTGCTTGGCTGGCTTTTGAACATATTATGGGAGGTGGTATAAAGCAGAAAATGATAAAGGAGTATTTGGAAGCGATGCCAGAGAAAACCTATTTCTTAGGTAGGTGGATGAAGTTAGGTGAAAATCCATTAATCATTGCTGAAAGTGCGCATAATGAGGCAGGCTTAGAAATTGTCATGAATAAATTAGAAAGTTTGACCTATGAAAACCTATTCATGGTACTCGGCTTTTCATCGGACAAAGACCTAAGCTCCGTCATTCACCTTTTCCCCAAGAACGCACGTTACCTTTGGGCGAAAGCCAAAATACCGAGAGGAATGAATGCAGAATACCTCATGAAATTTGGCAGGATTCACGAACTAAATGGAAAGACTTACAGTAAAGTCAGCAGAGCATTTGCAGCAGCAAAACGCATGGCAAAACCAGGAGATATGATATATGTAGGAGGAAGTATATTCGTAGTTGCGGAGGTGTTATGATTCCTCCGGCCCATCTAATTCATTTAACACGTCTGCCATTAAATTTTCATCTTTATTCTTCTCTTTCCATATCAAATCCCTATTCACAGCCACACTCGCATTAATCTCAAAACCCACGATCAAGACAAAACAAATCAAGTTAAACCACAGTAAAGTCACTATCAAGGTTCCTATAGAACCATATATCTCATTATATCTTCCAAAATTAGATACGAAATAAGAGAAGCCAACAGAAACGGCAATAATCAGAAAAGTAGCAACATTAGTACCCAGTGAAAAGTAACTGAATTTACGGTGTACTGTCGGTGCATAACGGTATATAATGGCTATAATATTATATATCAACAAGACAATAATCAACCACCTTAATGCACCAAAACCTAATACTGCCCAATCATCTAAATCAAATAGATTGTCCAAGTAATTAATGATATAACTTCCTAATACAATCAAACTCGAGGAAATAATAAAAAGAAAAGATACCACGATGGTTAACACTACGGCGACAAAGCGTTTTTTTATCCAACTTCTCGACTTGAAAGTAATGTTATGTTGTTGTTTTTCGAATCCACTAATGAGACTTAGCATTCCATTACTCGCAAAGAAGATGGCTAATACTAAACCAAAAGAAAGTAATCCTCCCCGTTTTTGAGAAACGATATCGTCGACTATAGAAAATATATATTCTTCACTTTGCTCCGGCAATAATCCATGCACTGATTCTCTTATATCCAATGCATAATTCGCAACTGTGGGAATCATAGGAAGTAAAGTGAATAGAAAGATTATGGAAGGGAAAAGAGCGACGAAGAAACTGAATGTTACCGAATTAGCTCGCGTAACAATGTTGTCATCTTTCGCTTCTTGAATTAAGAATTTTATGACGTTAAAAATAGGAACACCTCTTAGTCCTGGAATACTTTTGGTTTTCGAAAAATGTAGAATGTCCTGGAAAATCGGAACGGTCTCCCAATATTCTAAGCTCAGATATTTTTTCAAGTTTTTGTTCGCCATTTTCTTGAATCAAAAATACGCTTTTAAAGCTTCTAATATAAATTCAGGTGCGTCACATCTTATACCATCACCTTTTATAAAGGCAAGTTTTACTACAGATCGGTTAATGATTTTATCTTCTTCATTAAAAATATCTGTGTGAAATTGAATGAAAGAAGCTGGTATTTCCCTGATTTCTGTCCGTAAAGACAGTAAATTGTCATAATATGCTGGTCGAATAAATGTGGTGTCATATTTAGCTACAGGTAAAAATACCCCATGGACATCTTCCATATCCTTGTAGCGAATACCTAAGGCTCTCAGTGCTTCTACTCTGGCAACTTCTAGATAAGTAGCATAATTGCCATAATAGAGATAGCCCATTTTATCTGTTTCAGCATACCTTACCCGCACTTGTGTTTCGTGTTTAAACATCTACAGTTTTTCTCTTAAAATAGGACAGGTCATACAATGTGAGCCTCCGCGCGCTCTAGAAAGTTCATTGGAAGGTAAATTGATGATAGTCCTGTGTATATCCTTTCCATTGAGCTCTCCCGATTCTAATTTTTTCAATAATTCTTCACCTTCTACTATATTGTAACCTTCTCTTTTTAATGCAATGTCCGTATGTGGATTTCTGTCGTAACTAAAGGCTACACCGGGTCTTACTGCTACCATATTACAACCATCGGTCCATTGTTCTCTATCCTGGTAAGGACTCCTTCCATCACCAGCAAAAATGAATCTCATGTCGGGATTAATTTCAGCCCACATAAATTCTCTCACTGAATCATAAACATTGATTTTACCTGATATATTATGTACTTCTACGCGTGAACTTTCCCCGTCATAAATGATAGGTTTAAAACACACAATTACATTTTTATCGATCTGGGTGAAGATGGTGTCTATGTGCATATAAGAGCGGTTGTTAGGGATTTTTATACGCACTACATTTTCCACAATTTTTCTCTTGAATAACTCCTGAGCAAGGGACTGGATAGCGTGATCGGTGGTCCTTTCGCTACTTCCTATCAACAGGTAATTTTCATGAAACATCATTACATCACCTCCTTCTACACTAACTACTTCGCCGTGTTTGCTCGGAGGGAATTTTTCTACATCATTCAGATTTATAAGCCGATCATTTTCTACCAAGTCCGAGAAAGTAGGGTGGGTGTTCAGGATGAATCTCGTCAATAAATTTTCTCTGAATCGAGCCTCTTTATTCGCTTTAGATATGATGATGTGGTCTTTTACGGTAATGGCTATATCTCTAGTAAAGATAAAATTTGGAATAGGATCAAATAAGTATCTTTTATCGGCTTTATGATAACCAGAAATTAATGTATCAGCAAGCTCTTCGTCTGGCAAATCTGCTAGAAATTTTATAAAAGATTCTGGCAATTCCTCATAATCCAAGATCATTTTTAAGAACCGGTCTCTCTTTTTATCATCGGTACCTAAAGCTTCGGATAAAAGCTCATGGACATAGATTAATCCTCCTTTGGAGCTTGACTCAGCATCTACAAAGTGTTTTAAAAGACCAGTAAATACATCATGTTCATATTGCATACGCGGTAAATGCACGATATCGTCGAACAATAATTCTTCTGCTCTTTTAGGGGAAATTCTGGAAATTCCTTCATCTGGTCTATGCACCAAAACGCTTTTTAATCTGCCGATTTCCGAGTTACTATATACTTTCATTTGATAAGAATTATTATAGCAGCCAATATATAAAAATTGTGATGAATAGGAGAGGGGAGTTCGTGTAAAACTGGTATGATATTTGTTTATATTAATAAAAATTATAATATGAAAATTATTGTATCTCTAGTATTTAGTTTGTTTTTTTGTTTTGGGGCTTACGCCCAATATAAAAGTTTAGGGAATATCGATGAAAGTGGAATGACCATAGAAGACCGAATCATGGTGCCTGAAGGTTATGTTCGTCCTCCATATCCTGATTTTACATTTCAGTATTTTTTGAAGTCCTTACCTATGAAAAGTGCGGATGCTAAGGTGGTAAAATATGATGGGTTTGATAAGTTTTTCGAAAGTTATTCAGCTGTAATTGATTTGCAGTTTGATAAAAGTATTGACAAGATACATAGTGAACATTTGATTCAATATCTGAGAGGAATGTATTTGCATCAGAATGAGAAATTCGAGCTGATAAATTTTAGTACAGATGATAATAGAGACCTGAATTTTCAAGAATATGGATCAGGTATGCGATGGGAATGGCAAGATTCTGTATGGGTAAAGACCTCAGGAGGTGTAGCAGATTTCTCTGAGAATAGTTTTCTGGAATTCATGGAAGAAGTCTATAGTCACTCTACAACCAATGGTTTAGCAACGGATACTAGACTATTAGAGGTTGGAGAAATAAGTGTAGGAGATGTTTTTATTCAGCCAGCAAGCGGACGTGGAAAAGGGCATTCTGTTATCATAATGGACATGGCTGTTGACCCACTAACGGGTGAAAGATTGGTGTTATTAGGACAAGGATTTGCTCCCACACAAGATATGCACATCCTAAAGAATCCTTACGAAGAAGATATTTCACCGTGGTATAGAGTAAAAGAAGATGACTATTTTTTCACAACTATTCAATGGACATTTCGTAAAAAACATTGCAGAAGGTTTATTATCAATGCAAATGCACAATCGTAGAAAAGATCGATTTCTATGATGTAGAGGATATCTCTAATTCATTATTTTCAAGGTACGTTTGCATCACCGATGGGAGTGATGCGTGCCGAAGGTAAAGCAATCCGTGAATAGCAAGTAGGGAAGCAAGGGATCGACCAAAGGGAGTCACGGACGTAGGGCAGCTGGATTTAATACTTACAATCCTATCATAGCAACATTCTAAATATATCCAATACCATTTCTTTTGTTCAAGCACTTCCAGCTGGATGCCCACACCTCTTATATCATTTCAGCCTCTAAAAAATTCAATTTTAACTAAAAACCACATCAATGGGTGGTTGAGAAGATGTGTTAATCTTTGTTATTTTGTTTTCAAATTCTTATTTTTAAGAATTTAAATACACATTGTAAACAAAATAATAATACTAATGAAAATACTTAAAATTATTACATGCTTTTTCTGCATAATTTCATTCTTAATCCCTATTGATATATCTGCCCAGTGCTCTGGAAATGTTACCTTATCTACTCAAACACAGATAAATAATTTCGATTGTAACACGTTAGATGGAAATCTTATTATAGAAGATAATAATGATGGCTCGGATAATATTGTTTCACTGGATCCGCTTGTAGCTAATGGTTTTTTAACAGATGTAACAGGTGACTTAATATTAAGAAATTGTAATGCTCTAACTAGTCTTCAGGGATTAGATGCAATACTTTCGGTAGGAGGCGATTACATCATAATGAATAATCCTGTCCTTAATACACCAGGAATGCATGGCATTGAATTAATTACAATTGGAGGAGATTTTATATTTGAAGATAATAATTCTATGTCCTCCATTGCTTTTTTCACTGACATTGATGTTGTTAGTGGAAATGTTACAATTCGAAACAATAGTTTGCTTAATGAAATAGATTTAATCAGTCTTGAGACAGTAGGGGGATCTTTCATCTTACGAAATAATGATGCCTTAGTATCATTTGACTTTGTAAGTTTTACAAGCTGTGGCGCATTGCGAATAGAAGATAATTTATTGCTGGAGACTGGAACCTCAGGTCTTACAGATATAGGGAGTGCATTCATTTCTAATAATGCAGAATTACAAAATTTGAACATCTTAACAAATGTAGTTAATATTCAAGGTGATTTTGCCTTCTTGTCTGTAGTCCAAAACCCAAAGTTAACTGATATATCAGGATTAAATAACTTAGAGATAATAGAGGGCACTATTGAGTTAAGAGATGGTATTTATCCAATACTTGACGGTATGAATAATTTAGTTACTGTTGATGGAGGGATAAGAATCTTTTCTAATACATCACTTACTGAAATATCTGGTATTAGTAATTTGGTGTCCTGTGATTTTGTCGATTTATTTAATAATACACTCTTGAGTGAAATTTCAGGATTAAACAGCTTAACCACTGTTACAGGTGGATCATTTGATATTTTTGGTTCACCATTAACTAATAATTTGCCAGGTTTATCAAATTTGCAAGAAGTCAATAGTGATTTCAGAATAACCAGTTGCAGTAGTTTCGCAGATATGAGTATGTTTGCAACCCTTAATTCCGTTGGTGGAGATTTTATACTAGAAAATAATCCATTGTTAAATAATTGCTGTGTTCTGATTGATTTAGAACCAATTGTAGGTGGTGATATCTTCTTGTCTAATAATGGATCTGATTGTTCGAACTATAATTCTATTATAACTACAACTCCTGTGTTTCCAAGTTGCCCAACTGATATAACTTTTTCAACAGACCCAGGTTCTTGTTTTTTTTCTACTACATTAGATGACCCTATTGTAAATGATAATTGTGGTGTAACAAACTATATTTTGAATCTGACAGAACCAAATGGATCAACAAGCACTGATATCCTTGAAACTTCTGGTGCTTCAATTCCTTATAGTTTTGAGGTGGGGAATACCCAATTTACATTCATAGCGACCGACGATCAAGGGAATAGTTCTTCATGCGAGTATGTAGTCACTGTAGAAGATAATGAGCCACCTGTGGTTGAATCCTTTTCCAGCCTTACGGTAAATGTTGATCCTGGAACATGTTCATCAACTCAAACAATAACGACCCCTAATGCATCTGATAATTGTGGAATTATAAATTATAATTTGGTAGTTTTAGATGAAACGGGAATGGTAATTGTTAATCAAGCTACTACAACAGGAGAAACGAATACAGTCACCTTGCCTGAAGGAGTTAACACTATAGAATTTGCAGCAACTGATAATGCTGAAACGAATGGTGTATCAAGTGCGATGTACACAGTAGTTGATAATATAGCTCCCACTTTTATTTCATGTCCTATTGATGTTACGGTTAGTAATGATACAGGTACATGTGATGCTATTGTGAGTTTTATAGATCCAGATGTAATGGATAATTGCACTATTGCTTCATATTTAATAGATCTAGTTGATGCTAATGGAGTGATAATTTATAATGGAGTAGATGCTATTGGAGGCCTTATGAATACACAGACTTTACCTGTGGGAACGAACGTATTAACATATACAGTTACTGATGCATCAGGTCTTGCTAACACATGTACTTATAATATAATAGTGGAAGATAATGAAGTTCCGGTATGGGATATTCCAACTAATCTACTAACTATAACAGGAGTTTGTGGAGTAGATGATCCTACAGCATTATTAAATGCAAATTTTCCTACTGCAACAGATAATTGTAATATCCAATCGGTATTTCTGGTAGCTACTATTTATAATCCTATATGTGGAGCTTCCGAAGAAATAGAAAATGCGTTTCAAGCCATGGATGCGGCTGGTAATGTTTCAGCTCCTTTTATATTAAGAATCATATTGGAAGATTTTACTCCTCCTATGATAAGTGCACCACCAGCTGATGTTACAATATTTTGTAACGATGCATTCCCTTTTGCCCCAGCTTTTTTGACTGCTATTGATGCTTGCGCAGGAGATGTTACTGGTGATATGACTTTGACGGTCACTACAAGTTTTGGTAATTGTGAGACTGGAACTATTCAAGAAATTGTGACTCACACATATACTGTAGAAGATGGTTGTGGTAATGTTTCTACAGAGGAATTTATAGTGACTGTTCAAAATGATTTTGTGGTGGATCTAGGTCCAGATGTATTGATTTGTGATGGAGGATCAACAACTCTAGATGCAGGACCGGGAAACTCATTTTCTTGGTCAACTGGAGAAACAACTCAGACAATAACAGTTTCAGCAAGTGGTAACTATTCAGTAGATGTTACTTCTGTGAATGGATGTTGTGAAGCAGATGATATAGTAGTTTCCTTTGATTCAAATCTTACTGCAATAGCTATAGGAGCTGAATTAGATTGTACTGGAACTCCTGTTCAAATTATAGGAGATTCGCCAGACGCTCAGGTAAGCTTTTCTTGGACTGGTCCAGGAGGTTTTACAAGTATGGATCAAAATCCATTTGTATCAAATGTAGGTACGTATATTCTTACTGTTACAAATTCAAATGGGTGTTTTTCAACCGCAGAAGCTGTAGTTACAGCTAATACTGATGTTCCAAATGCCGAAGCAGAAGGTGGAAGTTTAACTTGCATAATTAATTTAGTTCAGTTGACGAGTAACTCAACAGTTAATGGAGTTACGTATCAATGGACTGGTCCAGGAGGTTTTACAAGTATGGATCAAAATCCAACAGTTAACTTAGCGGGTTTTTATACCGTGACAGTCACTGCACCAAATGGCTGTATATCAACTGTTACGGTGGAGGTTGTATCTGATCAGAATGTACCAAATATCTCTGCATCTGGAGGAGTGATTGATTGTAATCAACCTATGCTAACTCTTATGGGGAATTCTGATACTCCAGGAATCAATTTTAATTGGAGTGGACCAGATGGATATGAATCAACGGAGCAGAATCCTGTTGTTGATGTAGCTGGAGATTATACGTTGACAGTAGAAGGGCCGAATGGATGCACTTCGAGTTTGACTGTAAATGTAATAGAAGATAATGTAGAACCTCAGGCGTCTGCTACAGGTGGTACCTTAGACTGTTCAAATACATCTGTGCAATTAATGAGTTCATCAACAACTCCAGGAGCTAGTTTTAGCTGGGAAGGACCAAATGGTTTTATGTCTGATGAGATGAATCCTATAGTTAGTGAAGTGGGAGTATATGTGGTCACTGTATTAGCTCCTAATGGATGTTCGACATCAGTAAGTGTGGAAGTTATAGCAGATGGTGATTTACCTCAAGTATCTGCTACAGGTGGTACCATAGATTGTAATAATCCAACTGTTCAATTAATGGGTTCTTCTACAACTGAAGGTGTTCAGTTTAATTGGTCAGGACCTGGAGGATTTATGACAGATGAAATGAACCCTACAGTGTCAGAACCAGGTACATATACACTTTTTGTAAGTTCAGATAATGGCTGTGGAATTTCTATAAACGTATTAGTTATTGATGATACACAGGAACCAGAGGTTACTTTAAGTTTAGGAGATGCAAATTGTGATGAAGGGACTCGGTTGATAAACGCAGTGAGTAATGTTGAAGGTTTAGATGTAATGTGGACTGGTCCTAATGGATTTACATCTACAGAACTTTCACCTTCCATTTCAGATGCAGGAACATATACGTTGGAGACCTTCCCTATGAATGGATGTAATAGTAATCACAGTATTACAATGAATGATTATGTAAATTATACGGAAGAAATAAATACAATTGACATTACAGATAGCAATACAACAGGGCAAGCTGAAATAATTATAACAGGAGGAACCGGGCCATTTTCTATACTTTGGGATAATGGACAAACAGGAACATCGGTTGTTGATCTTACAGAGGGCGAACATACGGTAGAGGTAACCGATGGACTTGGATGTGTTAGGGTATTTGACTTTTTCATTGATAATTTGGTAGCGACATTCGAAGCGGAATGGATAGAAGATATCAATTTATATCCTAATCCAGCGACAGAATATGTCAACATAGAATTTTCTACAAGTAGTCAATATTTTGATGTTGTTCATATCTATAATGTACACGGTCAGTTAATGAAAGAGATAAGTTTAGATAAGGGAAATGAAAGAATTAGTTTTTCTGTAAATGAATGGACTACTGGAGTATATGTAGCTAGAATTTTTGCTGATGAATCATCTTATTCATTGCGTTTTATAATCAAATAAATAAAAGTGTTTAAATGTGTTGAGAAGGCTTTACTGAGATGAAATAAAATGAAGGACAATTCAATGTTTTTTTTTCAAATGTAAAAAACCACATTTTTGGGTGACAAAAAGGATGAATCTTTTATTTAAATTTGTTGAAACCAATTAATATGTTAACAAGTATTTATACGTGTTTTTTAACTTAATAAAGAAACTAATTTTACAATACATACCCTTTTTTTAACCCCTTAATCTATACGTTTTATTAAAAATCAATTGATCTAAGTCTAATTACATAAAATCCAATTATGTAGCATTTTCATCTGCTTAATAAGTTTGATATGGTATTTGATTTTTTTAAAGTTTAATCGCTTTAAAATAAATAATAATATGTTTTTAGAAATACTTATTACATTAAAACCCTTAAAATATTAAAAATGAAAACAAAATTTTTTTACATCTTATTAATTTTCCAGCTTTGGAGTTTCTCTGGAAATGCTCAGTGTAACTCAGTTACTATAACAATTCAAACAGAGATTGACTTGTGGTTCTTTTTTTTTGGATGCTCAACAATTAATGGCGATTTAATTATTGATGGTGCACAAGTAAATAATTTAGTCGCGCTTGACGGAATGCTTACTACAGTAACAGGTAATGTTATTATAAGAAATACAACTGTGTCTAATTTATCTGGAATAGAAAATTTGGTAATTGGTGGAGGGATTACTTTAGAAAATAATCAGTTTCTCAATACTACAATGCCAAGCAATACGATTTTTACCCCACAAAATATTATAATTTCAAACAATCAAGCATTAACAGATTTAAATTTCTTCAACAATGTGACATCAGTAGGTAATAATTTAAATATCATTGATTGTCCAAATCTCGGAAACGAAGATTTTTCCTTCTTTGATAACCTAACGAATGTAGGAAATGAGATTATTATTGAAAACACAGGTATAACTGACTGGACGAGTGGTAATAATCTCGTTTCAGCTACGAATTTTTTTGACTTTCGATTCAATAGTGAACTTGTTACTTTTGATGGATTTAATAATGTTGCGGATGCGAGTTTTATTAGATTTTGGGCAAATGATAAATTAGAGTCCATAGATGGTTTTGACAACCTTACAACATTATCTGGTGCTGCTGTTATAGATTTTGTTGCTAATCCAGTATTAGCAACTATTGATGGATTTAATAATATTTCAACTATAAATAATTTTCTATTTCAACAAAATATTATTTTAACAGAAATAAATGGTTTTAGTAATTTAAATACAGTTCAAGATAACTTTGTTTTAATTAATAATTTAAATTTTTCGGACTGTTGTTTTATACTTGATTTATCCATACCTAATGCAATCAATATTGATAACAATGCACTAGGATGTGAGTCTCTAGCAGCCATAGGAGCGGAGCCTCCTGTAATTAATTGTGTGCCAGACTTTACAGTAGGTTTAGATCCTGCTAATTCGTGCCTTGCTTCATATATTATGACAGACCCTACACCTACTGATGATTGTGGCGTGGTAGGTGGAACTTTTGAAAGGATATCACCTTCTGGTGTAATAAATGGTGGAACTTTAGCCCCTGGTTTTGATTGGCCTCAAAATACAGCCGAAGTAGGAGATTGGACTTTTACGTATACAGCAACAGATCAAAATAATCTCACTAGCACTTGTACAACAATCGTAACGGTTGCAGACATAAATGCTCCAACATGGAATGACCCATCGTTGGTAACAACTATAACTGGAATTTGTGGCTTAAGTGATCCTGATTTATTGGCAATAGCCAATACGCCAACAGCAGTGGACGATTGTGGGATTGCAACAGTTAGTTTGGATAGCCAATCTAGTGTGATTGTATGTGGAGCTTCTACTTCTACAACATATACTTATTCTACAACGGATGATGTAGGAAATTTAAATCCTCAAACATTTGAGGTAATCGTAATTTTAGAAGATTTAGAAGTGCCAACATTGAGTGGAATTCCAGCCGATGTTACTATCGCATGTGATGAAGCATTTCCAGCAATTCCCTCACCAACTGCGATGGATCAATGTGCAGGTGATATAACATCATTGATTTCAGTAACTAGTAGTATTTCTTTAGGAGATTGTTCAGTAGGAACACCAGCTGAAATTCATAACTATTCATGGTCTATAGATGATGGTTGTGGAAATATTGCTACAGGAAATTGGGAAGTAACTGTGTTAAATGACTTTAGTATTGAATTAGGTCCAGATGTGATTCTATGTAATCAACCTACCTATGTTATAGATGCAGGTGCTGGAAATAGTTTTTCATGGTCGACAGGAGAAACAAGTCAGACAATTACAGTCAGTAGTTCTGATATGTATAGTGTAACCGTGACATCTACGAATGGATGTTGTTCCATAGATGATGTTATGATTACATTTGGAACAGAACCGAATGCATTAGCAGTTGGAGGAGAATTAGATTGTTCGGGAAATCCCATAATGATTCAAGGAAATTCAACTACACCAAATGTTACCTTTGGCTGGACTGGTCCTGGAGGATTTACTTCACCTGACCAAAATCCATCAGTAACTGCAGTGGGAGACTACATACTTACAGTTACAGATCAAAATGGTTGTGCAAGTACAGCAGTTGCCACTGTGACTGCGAATACTAACGTTCCCGATATTACGGCGGTAGGAAATGTACTTGATTGCAGTGGAGAAACAATAAATGTATTTGGAAATTCTATGGTTTCTGGAGTATCATATAGTTGGATTGGGCCTAATGGATTCACTTCGACAGATCAAAGCCCAGTGGTGACTGATGCTGGAATCTATACACTGAATATAACCGCACCAAATAATTGTGTAGCAACAGCCACAGCTGAGGTAATCGACGATACAGCCGAACCTGATTTAACGGTTGAAGGCGAAAATATAGATTGTATGAACCCAACAACCATGCTTTCAGCTTCCTCTTCTGTCTTTGGAGTAACCTATAGTTGGGAAGGACCAAATGGCTTTACATCAATGGATCCTAATCCTTCCATTACTGAAGGTGGTGATTATATTGTGACCGTAACAGCTCCAAATTCTTGTTTCAATATTGGCGGTATAAATATAGCAGAAGATTTCGTAGCTCCTGATGTTACTGCAATGGGAGGGATGTTAGATTGTAATGCAACATTCATAACAATAACATCAAACTCAACAACAGCAGGAGTTACATATTCATGGGTAGGACCTAACGGTTTTACTTCCATGCAACAAAATACAAATGTAGTTGATGCGGGAGACTATACTGTAACGGTAATAGGACCAAATGGGTGTATGTCTAGTGAAACTGTTACAGTAACAGAAAATACTGATGCACCTGACATTTCAGCAACAGGAGGAATGCTAAACTGTTTGATAACTGAAGTACAACTTACTGGTAGTTCGAGCGTGTCGAATGTAACGTATATGTGGACAGGTCCAGGTGGATTCATGAGTGATGAGCAAAACCCATTTGTATCAACAGGAGGAACATATACTCTTACAATAAATGCACCAAATGGATGTAGTTCAACAACAACTACAGAAGTAATTGCAGATTTAGAAGAACCACAAATTTCAGCTTCTGGCGGAACAATTACATGTGCGATGGACGCAGAATTAATGGGTTCATCAACTACAGTTGATGCTACATTTAGTTGGACAGGTCCAAATGGCTTTATGTCTAACGAAACAAATCCTTTAGTATCAGAACCAGGTACATACATACTTTCAGTAGTAGGACCAAACGGTTGTGGAACTACTATTTCAGTGAGTGTTGTGGAAGACATTGAAGAGCCTCAAGCCTCTGCTCAAGGAGGAACCATCGATTGCTCAAATCCCAATACTCAACTAATGAGTTCTTCGACAACAGCGGGAGCTAGTTTTAGCTGGGAAGGACCAAATGGTTTTATGTCTGATGAGATGAATCCTATAGTTAGTGAAGTGGGAGTATATGTGGTCACTGTATTAGCTCCTAATGGATGTTCGACATCAGTAAGTGTGGAAGTTATAGCAGATGGTGATTTACCTCAAGTATCTGCTACAGGTGGTACCATAGATTGTAATAATCCAACTGTTCAATTAATGGGTTCTTCTACAACTGAAGGTGTTCAGTTTAATTGGTCAGGACCTGGAGGATTTATGACAGATGAAATGAACCCTACAGTGTCAGAACCAGGTACATATACACTTTTTGTAAGTTCAGATAATGGCTGTGGAATTTCTATAAACGTATTAGTTATTGATGATACACAGGAACCAGAGGTTACTTTAAGTTTAGGAGATGCAAATTGTGATGAAGGGACTCGGTTGATAAACGCAGTGAGTAATGTTGAAGGTTTAGATGTAATGTGGACTGGTCCTAATGGATTTACATCTACAGAACTTTCACCTTCCATTTCAGATGCAGGAACATATACGTTGGAGACCTTCCCTATGAATGGATGTAATAGTAATCACAGTATTACAATGAATGATTATGTAAATTATACGGAAGAAATAAATACAATTGACATTACAGATAGCAATACAACAGGGCAAGCTGAAATAATTATAACAGGAGGAACCGGGCCATTTTCTATACTTTGGGATAATGGACAAACAGGAACATCGGTTGTTGATCTTACAGAGGGCGAACATACGGTAGAGGTAACCGATGGACTTGGATGTGTTAGGGTATTTGACTTTTTCATTGATAATTTGGTAGCGACATTCGAAGCGGAATGGATAGAAGATATCAATTTATATCCTAATCCAGCGACAGAATATGTCAACATAGAATTTTCTACAAGTAGTCAATATTTTGATGTTGTTCATATCTATAATGTACACGGTCAGTTAATGAAAGAGATAAGTTTAGATAAGGGAAATGAAAGAATTAGTTTTTCTGTAAATGAGTGGACTACTGGAGTATATGTAGCTAGAATTTTTGCGGATAAATCATCTTATTCCTTGCGTTTTATAGTGGAATAATCTGAAAGATTTAATTTTTTAATCAATAATCACTTTATCTTAAACGGAATAAAAAGTGTTGGCAATTAATTGCCTATAATATAAAGCTTAAGATATATTTTTTATTAGAAGATCATCAATTTATTGATGGTCTTCTTTTATTTTGGACTTGGCGGGAATTGTAAAATTTTAAATTGCTTGAGCAAAAATGGGGCAAATCATATAGAGATATTCGAAGAATAAATGTAAATATGTCACTATATAATTATTCAAATTATACTTTTAAACTGCCTACTTTATGAAAATAAGTCAAAACACTGCATATCTTTTTTGTTTTATAACTTTCATTTTTTCACACCATATTTCTGCCCAATGTTCTGAAAATGTAATGATTACAAATCAGACAGATCTTAATAATTTTGATTGTTCTTCTTTCTCAGGAAACCTAGTTATTAGAGATAATAATGATGGTATTGATGATATAATTGACTTGCAGCCACTATCAATTTTGACAAATGTCTCTGGAAATTTCATAATTAGAGAATGTAATAGCCTTACCAGTTTACAGGGGATTAGTGGAATTACAACAATTAGTGGAGATTTGACAATAAGAGATAACACTACCATCTTTGATACAGGAGATTCTTCATTTAATGTAGAATCTATTGGTGGTAATTTTTTATTTATTAATAATGATGCATTCATTGAATTTTCAGCAATAGAATCTCTTAATGTTTTGGGAGAAAGTTTGGTAATCAATGATAATGATTTATTAGAGTCGTTTGGAATGCCTAATCTAATGGAGATTGATAGTTTATTTTTCAATTCCAATAACCCTAATTTGACAAGCCTCGAATTTGATGAATTGGAAACTATTGGTGATATGCTCTTTATAAGTTTAAATGGCTTTACAGATATAGATGGTTTTAATAGCCTTATTTCTGTTTCAGAAATCACCATTCTAGGTTGTAGTCAACTTTCTACCATATCAGGCTTTCAAAATTTAACATCGATTGCAAGTGGTGATTTATTAGTTGGATCTTGTCCTTTGAGTGGAAGTTTTAATGGATTTTCTAATTTACAATCTGCTCACAATATAATGATTTCATCGTGTAATGAGTTGACAGATATATCACCTTTAAGTAATCTTACAACAGTTAATGGAGATTTGGTAATTTCAGATTGTCCTTTGTTAAATGAATGTTGTTTATTAATTGGAATAGAACCAGTTGTCAATGGTCTGATTTCAATAGAGAATAATGGATCTTCATGTAGTAATTATGATGCATTAGTTGCAACAGTTCCTCAGATAACTTCTAGCGGAGGAACATTGGATTGTATCAATACTTCTGTTCAGCTTATGGGTTCTTCAACTTCGGCGAATGTCTCATTTAGTTGGACTGGACCGTTTGGGTTTTCTTCTTCCGAAATGAATCCTACTGTTACAGAACCTGGTATCTATACGTTGACAATTAATCCTGCAACTGGGTGTAGTGCAAATCAAAGTGTGGAAGTGATAGCTGACACGGATTTGTCAGATGTTCAATTAAGTTTAGGTGATGCGAATTGTGATGAAGGAACTCGTCTGATTAATACTGTGATAAGTATGGATGATATTGATGTAATATGGTCAGGACCGAATGGCTACACCTCAACTGATCTTTCACCTTCTATTTCAGAGTCAGGAACTTACACAGTGGAGACATTTCCGACGAATGGTTGTAATAGTATGCACAGTATTACTATGAATGATGATGTAACTTTTACTCATGAAATCAATACAATTGATATTTCAGATAATAATTCAACAGGTCAAGCTGCAATAATGATAATGGGAGGAACTGGTCCTTTCTCTATATTTTGGGACAATGGACAAACAGGTACTTCCGTGATAGATTTGACCGAAGGTGAGCATACTGTGGAGGTGACAGATGGACTTGGATGTGTAAGAGTATTCGAATTTTTTATAAATAATCTAGTAGCAACTTTTGAAACTGAATGGAAAGAGGATGTTTCGCTTTATCCTAATCCTTCTTCGGATCAAATCAATATGGATTTTTCTACAAGTAGCAAATATTTTGATAAAATTTCTATTTATAATGTAGATGGAAATATTGTCAAAGAGATTTCATTAAATAGGAGAAGTGAAAGCATTTCGTTTTCGGTAAATGAATGGACAAGCGGTGTATATTTAGCGAGAATTTTTGCAGACCAATCGTCCTATACAGTAAGGTTTATGGTCAAATAGTACAGATAAACCATTTGATTTTAAAGATAAATTGCTTTAAAAAATAATACCAATTTAATTTCAAAATGTCGTATAAAATTTTGATACTTAATTTTT
>CAZSKA010000014.1:0-31068 GCA_964607315.1 uncultured Saprospiraceae bacterium
CAATAAAACTATATAAATCATGGCTAAAAACATAAGCTTCAATTCAGATGCAAGAGAAAAACTAAAGTCTGGTATTGATCAATTAGCAAATGCAGTAAAAGTAACATTAGGTCCAAAAGGAAGAAATGTTGTTATAGAAAAAAGTTTTGGCGCACCAGTTATCACTAAAGATGGTGTTTCTGTTGCAAAGGAAATAGAGCTAGAAGATCCAGTAGAAAACATGGGAGCTCAAATGGTAAAAGAAGTTGCTTCTAAAACTGCAGATATAGCAGGTGATGGTACAACTACTGCTACTGTTCTTGCACAAGCAATGGTAACTGCAGGAATGAAAAACGTAACAAGTGGTGCTAACCCTATGGATTTAAAAAGAGGTATTGATAAGGCAACAAAAGTTGTGATAGATGACCTTAAATCTAGAAGTGAAATCATAGGTGATGATTTTGAGAAGATTCAGCAAGTAGGATCAATTTCTGCAAATAATGACGCTGAAATAGGAACACTTATCGCTGATGCGATGAAGAGAGTGACAAAAGATGGCGTAATCACTGTAGAGGAAGCAAAAGGAACAGATACTTATGTAGATGAAGTATTAGGAATGCAGTTTGATAGAGGATATTTATCTCCATACTTTGTGACAAACACAGAGGATATGACGACAGAATATGAGCATCCATTAATTCTTATTCACGATAAGAAAATCAGCAATATGCAGGAAATTGTACCTGTATTAGAAAAAGCTGTTGGAGCTGGAAAGCCTCTATTAATCATCGCTGAAGATATAGAATCTCAAGCTTTAGGAGTATTAGTGGTAAATAGATTAAGAGCACAATTGAAAGTAGTTGCTGTTAAGGCACCAGGATTTGGTGATAGAAGAAAAGCAATGTTACAAGATATTGCAATCTTAACAGGAGGAACTGTTATTAGTGAGGAGCAAGGATATAAATTAGAGAATGTTGACCTAGATCACTTAGGTACATGTGAGAAAATCGTTGTTGATAAAGATAACACTACGATTGTAAATGGTGCAGGTGATGCAAGCTTGATTGAATCAAGAATCAATCAGATCAAATCTCAAATTGAAACAACAACTTCAGATTACGATAGAGAGAAACTTCAGGAGAGACTAGCAAAACTAGCTGGTGGTGTTGCTGTATTATATGTAGGTGCAGCTACAGAAGTTGAGATGAAGGAAAAGAAAGATAGAGTTGATGATGCATTACATGCGACAAGAGCGGCAGTAGAAGAAGGAATTGTTGCAGGTGGAGGAGTTGCATTAGTAAGATCAATAAATGCATTAACAGATCTTACAGGAGAGAATGATGATGAGAACATAGGAATTCAAATCGTAAGAAAAGCACTGGAAGCACCTATCAGACTAATTGCTGATAATGCGGGAGCTGAAGGTTCAGTTGTATTAAAAGAAGTTCTTGCTGGAAAGGGAGATTTCGGATTCAACGCTAGAACAGATGAATATGTAGACATGAAGAAAGCTGGAGTTATTGATCCAACAAAAGTGACTAGAATAGCATTGGAAAATGCAGCTTCTATAGCGGGAATGATCTTAACTACAGAATGTGTAATCAGCAATATTCCTGAGGAAGGAGGAGCTGATCATCATCACCCAGGTGGCGGAATGCCAGGAATGATGTAATCACTTTCTAAGTGTGTTTATAAAGTAAATTTAAAGGCTATCCCATTTGGGATGGCCTTTTACTTTTATATCTAATAAGAAAATGGATTATTATCTTTTATACCTTTTTAAGGCTGCAATAAGATATATATTTGGATTTAAAACCCATTCTAACCTTAAATTGGTATTACTAAAAAGATAAAAGTCTTGAATAAAATTAATTACGAAGTTCCCAACTGATACCTGCTCTTAATCTTGGGTCTAACTGTGGATAATTACGGGCTTGAAAGATGACCGTGGGATCCCAAAAGCCATTCACATATTCATACTTCGCGAATAATCTAAAGCTTTGAACTTTGAAGCTTAAATAGGGATCTAATCGATAATAGATGCGATTATCTTCAATGGTATTTTCATAATACCTTCCAAAGAAAGGGCTGAATTCAGGGACGGTATAAGCGGGTAAGAAGGTCACATTTATTCCCGCATTAAAGTCTAATGAACCAAACAATTTTCCATCAAAAAATAATTCATGCTCGGTATAGAATATAGGAGCACTATGAACATCAGTATTTCGAATTTGCGTGATGAAACGATTATTGAAACGAAGCCACTTATATTTTAGTTTCTCTTCAACGTCGATGTGTAAATAGTTTACATTTTGGAAATCAATATTGGTTCCTCCATCAATAATAACTGGAATATTCTGACCTGCAAATGAACTTATTTTTCCATAAAACCCTAAAATAGGTATAGCAATTGAACCATATAATTCCTGTGAACTTATAGTTACAGGATCATTATCTTGCACAATACTTTCAGTTATTTCTATTGTATTAAATAGATATGGAGAAGGCTCTGTGTGTAATCGAAATCCAGCTTTTATAGCAGCATAATCTCTATATTTAAAACCTATATGAGGATGCACGTCTAGAAGGAAAGTATTGTAAGAAGTTCCAGCATAACCATCTAGATTAACCTGAAATCCTTTCCATTCGAACTTATTTTCTGTTCCTCCATAAATGGTTTGTATATTTTGTGTATTGAGATCCGTAAAAATTTGGTTCCAAGCATATTTCACATAATAAAAGGAACGAATATTCTTATTTTCTATATGATAAGATAATCTTGATTCATAGGAATTATTTTGGATGTGTCTTCTTAGTCCTTGTTCATTAGTGATAAATCTTTCTGTAAAAACTAAGGTATCATTTGAATCTGTAATATCATCATCGATAAACTTATAAAGTTCTGTTTTAATATTAAGGCTCGCTTGCAGATATTGTTTTGTGCTATCTCTGTCAACTAAAAAATAATAGCCTCTCGCATTGTAATCCCGAGAAAGATCGAATACAGATGGATCATCTAAAAGGACATCAATAGAGCTTCTGAATTGACCTCCATCATCGTATAATGTAGATTCATCTATGATACCACCATTAAATTGCTCTCTACTTGAATTACTTAAAAAATTGACAGAATAAGCGAATTTAGTAGAATCTATCTTTTGAAAAATACCTAGATGAAAATAGGTATGTTGGGCAAGTGAATGGTTATAAATATCATCTGTATTCACTCTATTGAAATGCACACTAGCATTTAATCCGTTAGCAAAATCTCTTGTGATTATTGCAGAAGAGCGAAAACTAGAAGGTCCAGACCCTGGTGCAAAATATACCTTGGAGTAAGGTTTTTCTAGATTATAAAACTTAATATCTTCTCTTGCCATTCTATATGGCTGATATTGGCTTACGCCCAAATGAAAGCCTTTATTATAGCTTTTTTGCCAGAATAAGGGAGCCGTGGAAGAGCCTGGGTTTCCCAATGTAATGTAAGGAGTACTTTGGGTATTTGTTAATTCATATTTTTCAAAGTCGTATAAAACAGTATCATTAGCCAAGGTAAGTTTAAGAAAATTATCCGGACTAAAAGCGAATACATCTTTGGAGAGTGTGTCTCTGCCTTGGACGACCAGGGTATCACTTAATCCCCCACCTTGCTGGGTAGCATTCTGATCTACGCGATCCCCAAAATTACCCGTATTTTGGGCGTAAAGCCCAAAAGAAAAAAGAGAAAAAAGTGATATAAATATTAATCGCATATTTGACAAACGAGTACTGTCTATGAATCGTGTTCTAATCCGCGAAAATATGAATATCTTTCGACATAAAGTATTGTTAAGAAAAGTGCTTTTATCAGAATTAGTCAGCAATTACTATTCTAGATTGATATATTTTTCCTTCTGACGTCGCTTTCAAGAAATACATACCTGATGATATATTAGTTGGAAGATTATAGGTATTCGAACTACTCTTCAAAGAAAGAACCGTAGAACCATCAACCGAGTACATCTCCAATTTATCAAATTGCTTTTCTGTATTCAAGGTAAATGTGTGCGTTGCTGGATTAGGGTAAACCAAAAATTCTTCCACATTCTCGTTCTCAATTGACGATACCGTAGAACACTGTGAATTTATACCTTCAAAAATAAATAAACCCTCTTGCATATCACTTACTATGATATTTCCACTCGGCAAGAACGGATATACACCCCAAGCACCTTCATAAGTAGCTCGAGGGTCAATATTAGAGGTCTCATATTCGTACACATTTTCAGGATTTTCTGGGTCTGCCAAATCGAATATCTGGATTCCTTCATAATAATAAGATACATACAAAAATCCGCAATGAACGATTTGATTATGAGGAATGGAGAATTGGGATTCCTTTCCTGCATCAAATGTTCCAATGATTTCAAAATCTTGTAAACCATTCGTTTTAACAACCTTCATTGATGTACCATGTGTTTCATCAGCGAAGTAATAGTATTCTCCATCTTCAGATAGCCAACCACTGTGATTATATCCTGACTCAGGATAATCAACACTGCTAAAATAATCGATCAAAACTGGATCATCACCTGAGAAATCAGCGATTAATAAACCATCACCACCAGTATTAAAGAAGGCCGTATCATTCTCCACATAAGCATCATGTACGTGACCAAAACCTTGTCCACCAATTACTCCGTATTGACCTATCTTCACAGGATCCAAAGGGTTTTCAAGTGAATAAATCTTAACGGCTTTGAATGAGGCATCACCACCTTTAGCAGATAAAGCATATAATTTAGAAGCTGTGGTATCTATATAAATATTGTGTGTTCTTTCTATTATGTCATCGTCATCATATACTACCTCAATATTTTCAGGTAGTCCAGAAATATCTATAATTTGCAAGGTAGATTCACCTTCGTCTGCAACAGCATAAAGGTATCCTTTAAAATCGTGATAATCTCGATGTATAATTTGTGGACTAGCCGTAGCTCCTTCAATAAACTCTCTAAGAAAAATATTTTGGGGGTCGGTAATATCAAAAATATGAGTACCGAGTGTAGAACCTAATACAGCATATTCATGGTCGTTCACTGCAAATCCCCAAACTTCGTTGTAAGTATTATTAAATTGTGCACTACCTGGCAAGCTTTCATCACTCCAATGGCTTAGTAAATTTAATTGTTGAACTTGGGCATTTAAGGAAAAGAGGCAAATAAATGCGAATAAAAATGAAACAGTCTTCATTATTTTCTTTTTTTGTAAAGATAGGGTGTAAAACAAGATAAATGAAAAATGCGAAACAGATTTTGAAAGATATCTATGGTTACGACAGTTTCCGTGGAGCTCAAGAAGAAATCATTCAACATACATTGAACAAGGAAGATTCTTTAGTAATCATGCCAACTGGAGGAGGTAAGTCTCTATGTTATCAAATTCCAGCAATTGCGCTTCCAGGATTTGCCATTGTCATATCTCCCTTGATTGCATTAATGGAAGATCAAGTTTCAGCATTAGTTCAAAATGGAGTTGCAGCTGCAGCGCTGAACAGTAGTTTGAGTAGCGGAGAACAATTAGAAGTGTTTGAAAAAATAGAAAAAGGAGAATTGAAATTATTATACGTTTCACCGGAACGGATAAATAATGAACGGTTTTATGATTTTATAAAGAGAAATGATGTTTCCTTTTTTGCTGTTGATGAAGCACATTGTGTTTCGATATGGGGAAATGATTTCAGATCAGATTACGTAGAATTAGGACATTTGAAAAAGTATTTCCCAGAAATACCGATGATTGCTTTAACGGCAACCGCTGACGAATCAACAAGAGAAGATATAAAGTCTCAACTAAATATGCCTGAGTGCAAGTTATTTTTGAGTTCATTTGAAAGAGACAATATATACCTTACTGCTCTACCGGCACAAGATAGAGTGAAGAAGATTATACGATTTATAGATAATCAAAAGGGAGGTGCTGGAATCGTTTATTGCTTGAGTAGAAAAGGAACAGAATCGTTAGCAGGCAAGTTGAATGCTGCTGGTATAAATGCTTCATATTATCATGCGGGAATGGCAACAGAAGATCGGTCAAAAGTTCAACGAAATTTCCAAAACGATCACATCCAAGTAATATGTGCGACTATAGCGTTTGGGATGGGAATAGACAAACCGAATATTCGATTTATTGTCCATTACAATATGCCTAAAAACCTAGAGTCTTATTATCAAGAAATAGGAAGAGCGGGTAGAGATGGTGAGATTTCATCAACAATATTATTCAGCAATTATAACGATTTTGTGCAGCTGTCGAGTTTCATAGAAGACAGTCCAGCCAACAGCACTTTCAAGGGAGTTCAGCGAGCGAAACTTCAGCGGATGTGGGAATATGCAAGTGGATATAGTTGTAGGACAAATTTCATTTTAAATTATTTTGGTGAGTATAGATATGAGCCATGTGGAAGATGTGACAATTGTAGAACTCCTCCGTTAAAATTTGATGGCACAATTCATAGTCAAAAGGCTTTATCAGCGATCATACGAGCTGGCGAGTCGATAAACATTGAGTTACTTATAAATGTATTGAGAGGATCAGGAGCAAGAGAAATCTACAGTCGGGGGTTAAATGAAATCAAGACATATGGGAGTGGTCGAGATATTCCTTATTTGAATTGGAAATCATACATTACTCAGATGATTAATCAAGGGTTGATCAGAATAGATTTCACACAGGGAAATGTTCTACAAAAAACACCAAGCAGTATGGCTGTGTTAAAGGGAGAGCGACAAGTAGAGTTAGTAGAATTTGTAAAGGATAAAGACAAAAAAGTAAAAGCGAAGAAGGTTATTAAACAAAATGTGGACAATGCATTATATGAAATTTTGAGAACGTGGAGAAATGAAGAAGCGCAGAAGAATGGAATTCCAGCCTATACGGTATTACCAAATAAGACATTGGAAGAATTATCGGATGTAAAGCCAACAATGAAAGGAAGGTTATTAGATATTAATGGAATAGGTAAGATGAAGTTTGATCGATACGGAGACAAGATTGTTGAGATCATCAGAGATTATGAGGTAAAAGAAGGAAAGAGTACGGAAGAATTAGGGATGAGTAAAGTAAAAGAAGGAGTATCGATAGAAGGTTTTATACAAGGAGTAGAAGAGAAAGTAGAAGATAAAGAGAAGATGAGTACATATGAGGAGACATTATTATTATATAGAGAAGGAATGAGTGTAGAGAAGATAGCGGAAGTAAGGGGATTAGGAGAGCGGACAATAATGGGGCATTTGATAAAGAGTTATGAAGATGGTGAGGCCGTGGAATTAGAGAAGATGGTAGACGCGGTAATCAGGAAGAAGGTAATAAGAAAGTGGGAAGAGTTAGGAAATGTAGAAAAGATGAAGGATGTTTATGAGGGCTTAGGAGGTGAGGTAGGCTATGATGAGATAAAGATATCGTTGGCGATTTGGAATCGGGGAGTGCGGAAAAAAGAGGGGTAAGGGTAGGTTTTATAGGGGTTTCAGAATTACGTAGGACGTAAATGTTTATTTTCAAAACACATTAGTAAAAAATCTCATATTAAGATGATTTTGCTCTTTCAAAATCATGTGAAAAAAACTTTTTTAAAAAAAGTCCAAAAATTTTGGAACGAAATGAGGGGTTCATTACACTAATAAGAAAAAAGTAATGAAGAATACACATGAATTAAAGGCCGGAGGATTTTACTTATTTGAAAGTTTAAGCTCCGCAAATTCTATCTATTTTAGGAATAATGAAGAAATTGGTATATTCAAAACTCTAATATTTAGATATTTAAAGAACTATGTTGAAGTACACAAATTATTCGTAGATTCAACTGGATATCAACTAGTTGTAAGAATTAAACAGGATAGAACGATCAAGAAAAACTACCAAGAAGAATGCAGTAAAAAAGGTAAATTTCCAAGATTGGATTTAATAAATGAGCCATGGAAAATCATAAGTGAAAAGATGCGAATTTTCAAATCTACCTTTGTAAAAGCAGTTAATAAATTAAGAGGGAGAGAAGGTGTTTTGGTCAAACACAAGTACAAAAAGTATTATTTTGAGAATGAATTGGAGTACAATCAATACATATTAGCAATGGAATCTGGTAAGGAGATTGAATCTCAGAGAAACAAGGAATTTTCAAAGGCTAGGAAAGATACAAAGGGATTGAATTGGCTTAAGTTACGTGCTTTGAAATGGCTTGAGAAGTACGATATTGTTAGCTTTGGAGAAAACGTAGGACGTGAAATCATCACCCTCACCCTCTCACACCACAACCCACGCCATCAACCCCATACCCAACTCTAAACTACCCTCATCTACATCAAATGTCGGCGTATGTACCGGCGAAACTATGCCTCGCTCATCATTTCCCGTACCTAATCTGTAAAAACAGCCTGGTACCCTATGTCCATAATACGCAAAATCCTCCGCCGTCATCCGCATTGGCAATTCTACTACATTCTCTTCTCCTATATATTCTCCCGCCTTCTTCTTAAATCGCTCCGTTACCTTATTATTATTAACCAAACATGGATATCCTACTCTTATATCTACCTCACATTCTCCTCCCATCGATTCCGCCGTCTTTTCCGCTATTCGCCTTATATGCTCATGTGCCTCCTTTCTCCATTCCTCATTCATCGTACGGAATGTCCCCTCTATCTTTACCTCGTTAGGTATAATATTTGTCGCTCCTCCTTTACTATTTATCTTCCCAAAAGACAATACATTCGGAACATTTGGAATCGACTTTCTTGATACTACCTGTTGTAAACTCAACAATATCTGAGCACTGATTATAACTGGATCTATTACATTTTGAGGTAAAGCCGCATGACCCCCTTTTCCTCGAACAGTCAAATAAATCTCATCCGCAGATGCCATATATTCTCCGCTTTTAACCCCAACTTTTCCCACTTCCAACGGAGGATGAACATGTTGTCCCACAATATATTCAACAGCCGGATTCTCTAAGACACCTTCCTCTATCATTATCGAAGCTCCTCCAGGCAACTTTTCTTCCGCAGGTTGGAATAATGCTTTTATCGTCCCTCCCCAGTAGGCCTTTGTCTCATTTAAAATTCTTGCTGCTCCTAATACACATGACGTATGCACATCATGTCCGCATGCATGCATCACTCCTTCATTTTTACTCTTATACGAAACTTCATTCTCCTCCTTTATTGGAAGTGCATCAATATCGCCTCTTATCGCACGAACCTCTCCAGCTTCCGCCCCTTTTATGATAGCTACAACACCATTACCCGCAACAGGATATTCATATAAAATCCCCCACTCTTCTAATTTACTTACTATATACTTCCCCGTTTCTTTTTCTTCGTATGACAACTCCGGATGCATATGTAAATGCCTACGTACATCCTTTATTTCATCAGCAAACTCCGACGCAAGCTCCTTTATCCTTTCTTTTAAATTCATGTAAACATCTTTGTTATGATCAATTCTATATCTCTCCATATCGTATACTCCTTTGCATAAATTATATTCGCTCGATGTATCAAATCCACATCCTCCAATATTTTCGGACCAACTTGGAAATAACCTGGATTCAATTCTGGTAATTCTTCGAGCCTTTCATCTCCACTCTTATAACCTACCATCGTCTTTCTACCTATCAACACGTCCTTCAACCCTACTATCACATCACTTATTTTATTCCTTGAAAATAACACCCAAAGCACACAAAATGGTATAAAAACAATAAACAAACTTACAAAAACAACATCCAAAATCCGTTTTTTAATTCGCTCACTTTTATCCGCCAATCGGTAGTTAAATTGTACAGAATATAACTCCCCACTTGTGTTTTTCGACTTGCTCCCCAGAATACTCAAGTGATCATCTCCCACCATTTTGAAAGCTATATCTTTCGGTGCATTCTTCATCAGTCCCATCACTTCAGCCCATTCTAAATCTCTCATACAGAAGATAAACTCATTCACTTTCTCTAACCTTGCTAACTGCATCGCTTTACTGAATCCACCATCGAAATATTTCGAATCATAAAGTTCTTTATTGGAAATTTTTCCCTTGATTTCATAATCCATTAATGTGGAGGACAACATCTTTTCTACTCTTTTTATTTCGGGTTGGGACCCAAAAAGGAAAATTCGCTTCATCCTGCTTTTGCCTATCCTTAGATCTCCGCCTGATATATAACTGCTAATTAATCTACTAATTAGTACCGCAATCAATGCCCATACACCTGATGCTATTATTAGAATTCGAGAGAATCTAAAATTTGATGGTAATAAAGCATAAATAGCTAACAATAAAAGCAATCCACTCAATATAGATCGAATAAGTTGCCCTACTCTATAATACTTCTTGTATACACCTCCTAATTGTAGAATAATCACATATATAGCTGCAATCACAGCTAAATAACTGAAGACTTTGGGTGAAAAATAATCGACGTCTTTAAAATAAACCCGCTCCCAAAATTCTTTAATCATTACCAGTCCCCCAAAAATTAGCACAAAATCTACTAACTGCATGATGAAGCGCTGGAAAAAACTTTTGAGGACACTCAAAATCGCTCGACCTATTATCGCCACATTAAGTAAAATCAATAAAAAGCCAGCTCCTCTCCCCGAATAATGCTTCTTCACAAATATGATCATAGCTTGATAAAAAACTCTAACATAATTTACCGTCCCCTTCTTTGTAGATTCTCCCTTAAAGTGAATAAGCTGTGTTTCCGGCAAATAATAAATCTTATGTCCCGCTTTCTTGATCCTATAACTCAAATCAATATCCTCTCCATACATGAAAAATGACTCGTCAAGCAAACCTACTTCGTCCAGTACTTCCTTTCTCATAAACATGAAAGCACCACACAATACATCTACCTCATTTACTTCATTTTCATCTAAATAACCTAAGTGATATTGATTGAAAGTTTTGGATTTTGAAAAAATAGTCGATAAACCTGTCGCCTTGCAAAACGATACCCATGGACTTGGAAATCCTCGCTTACTTTCTGGCAAAAAGTTTCCACCTCCATCAATCATCTTTGCTCCTACTGCACCACAATCCTCATGCTTATCCATAAAATCCATACAGACTTTCAATGTATCTTCCTGTAGCACTGTATCCGGATTCAATAATAATACATACTTACCTTGACATTGTTTTATCGCTTGATTGTTAGCTATAGAAAATCCTGGATTATCTTTATTCTCTATCAATTTTACCTGAGGAAAATCTTCTTTTACCATAGCTACACTATCATCCACACTGTTATTGTCAACAACCCATGTCTCTATGTGTAATCCCTCTTTTGCACGTTCTACTGATTGGAGCGTTTGATGCAAAAAATGACGAACATTATAATTTACAATAACTACGCTGATGTCAATTTGCATAGCTTAAAAATCCTGATTAATTTGATATGGTAATCTTGATGAGATTGACTTTCCTAATGTTAGACCATCTGCGTATTCCAACTCTCCACCAAACGATATACCTCTTGCTATCGTACTTATCTTTGCACCCGTTCCTTCTAATTTTTTTGATAAATAATAAATCGTAGTTTCTCCATCAATCGTTGGTGAAATGGCCATGATAATTTCTTCTATCTGATCTTCTTTAACTCGCTGAACTAACTCATCAACCGTCAATTGATCTGGCCCCACTCCTTCTAGTGGTGATATTACTCCACCCAAAACATGATATTTCCCTGAAAACTGTCCAGTATCCTCTATTGCCATTACATCTCGTATCGATTCTACTACACAAACCACATTCTTTAATCTATGGGGATCTTTACAAATATTACATACTTCATCATCACTTAAATTATAGCACTTCCTGCACTCCTTTATATTTTCTCGCAAATTCTTAAGGGCTTCTGTGAATTCTTCAGTAAAAGTCTTATCTCTATTAACCATATGAAGAACTAACCTCAATGCCGATTTCTTTCCTATACTTGGCAACTGTGAAAAAACATCAACAGCATCTTCTATTAATTTAGATGAGAATTTCATTTATTAATTATTATTGAACAAAGTACGCATTTTATAGCATTTAAATTGCAAAAATCTATTGTAAGAATTCCAAATTTAATTTTCCTTAGACATTAAAAAAAACATACTCGCTACATGAGAAATATGGGGCATCTTTAAGATCAAAAACAACCTATATTTAATAATAATTAGTCCTTTTCCTAATTTATTTTGCCTAGCTTTATTTTTTTGGCAAAAGCATTACTATATTCGCAGCAATTTTGAATATTTAGTAGTGTAGAAAACAAGACTTGAATATAAAGAATCGTATGCTAACTTCTACTGTTTATTAAACCAAGATCACAACACAAAAAAAATTATGGCTGAAGTAATTAAAATGCCGCGAATGAGCGACACCATGGAAGAAGGAAACATCGTAGGATGGATTGCTAAAGTAGGAGATAAAGTGGCTCCAGGTGACGTTTTAGCAGAGGTAGAAACTGATAAAGCTACTATGGAACTTGAAAGTTTCCATGAAGGTTACTTATTATACATTGGCGTGAAAGAAGGTCCTATTGCGGTTAATGGAATTTTAGCTGTAATCGGTGAAAAAGACGAAGATTATAAAGCTGCACTTGAGGCAGAAAAGGCATCTGGGGGAACAGCAGAACCCGCAGCAGAATCCGCACCAAAAGAAGAAACCCCGGCTCCAGCTCCGCAAAAAGCAACTTCAGCACCTGCTCCAGTTGTTCATGCTCCAGCACCAGTTGCTTCTTCAGATAAAAGAGTTAAAGCAAGTCCACTTGCTAAATCTATCGCATTAGATGCTGGTATTGACATTGCTCAAATCATTGGTTCAGGAGAAAACGGAAGAATCATCAAGAAGGATGTTGAAGCGTATATTGCTAATCCTCCTGCTGCTTCTAACGGTAGTGCTAAACAAGGATTAAAGCCGCAGACTGACTTTACTTTTGGTGATGTGCCAGTAAGTCAAATGAGAAAAACAATAGCTAGAAGACTTAGTGAATCTAAATTTGGAGCTCCTCATTTCTATTTAACAATAGAAATTGATATGGATAATGCGATCAAAGCAAGAAAAGAAGTTAATGCAGTAGGTGATGTGAGAATCTCTTTTAACGATCTTGTGGTAAAAGCAGCTGCGATGTCTTTAAGAAAGCATCCTGCAATTAACTCGAGCTGGTTTGGTGATAAAATAACTTATCATAGTGACATACATATTGGAGTAGCCGTTGCTGTAACTGATGGTTTATTAGTACCTGTAGTTCGTGACACGGATCTTAAAACCCTAAGCATGATTAATGCAGAGGTAAAAGAATTAGCAGGAAAAGCAAAAGAAAAGAAATTATCTCTTGATGAAATGACAGGGAATACATTTACTATTTCTAATCTTGGAATGTTTGGTATTGACGAATTCACTGCTATCATTAATCCACCTGACGCTTGTATCATGGCAGTGGGAGGTATCTTCCAAAAACCAGTAGTTAAGGATGGAGAAATTGTAGTAGGTAATACAATGAAAGTTACACTTTCATGTGATCACAGAGTTGTTGACGGTGCTACAGGTGCTCAGTTCCTTCAGACTTTTAAAGCTATGCTTGAACAACCTCTTAGACTTGTAGTCTAAATTGTTTTAGAATCGTTATTAAGATGATAGCTTGACATTTTGACAATAATTCGTGGAGTCAATATGTTATTTTTGTGTTCGAATGTTTGAATGAAATCATTAGTATGAAATCATATATTTTTATTGCAGCTCTATTGCTTGTAAGCTTTGGGCTTAAAGCCCAAAAATTTGCTGCAGCTTCTAAGGGAATATTCAGCGATGCTGAGAAGGTAAAAGTTGTATCTATTGACAGTATCGATGCTGTCTATACATTTAATACTTCTGCTGCTGCAGAGGATGATGAGCCTGAAGTATTCTACCTAATAGATGATAATGGTAATGAGGTAGAGCTTCATCCTGAAGATATTTTATCTATAGAAATTGCCAGAGGCGATGAATCAAAATGGTTCAATGAAAATGTAACCGAAGAAGTAGATGACGATGATGATTATATAATTGTTGACGTTTCGGAGACCACAGAATCTACTCCTATTTTGTATTTTGAAACTATAGAAATTGATCATAAAAAAGGAACTCCTTTAAAAGCGGCCAGTAAATTTGATTATCTATTACTTCAGCGTGTTGATTCTGGTGATGATAATTTTATCAAAGTCTATGTTTCTCCTAATATAGATGAAGGTGGAACAGAAGTTGCACCTCTAGGTCAGTTGAAAGATGGTCTAGCTCGAAATAGAAAAGACTATATAGAATTTGAAGAATTCTATTATGTGAAAGTGGGTGATGATCCAGCTATTAGAATAAGTGAGGATGATTACATAGAATATGCTCCTTACATCTTTAATAAGAGTCGGGAATTCAGAAAAAAATACAGCATTCCTCGTGAAATGGCTGAGGAAAGAACGAAAAAGAGAAAAAAATCTTCTCGTAAAGATGTAGGAAGTTCTAAGACTAAAGCGAGTTCATTACGTTATGATGAATTCTCCTCTCATATAGTAGATTTTCAAAAATCATATGTAGTGGAAGAAGCTGCAAGGCAAAAGAAAATAGCTGATCGCGAGGCTGCTAGAGCAGCAGCTAGAGGAAACTAAAGATCTTCTGTAAAGTGTTTTTTACTCTTCTCTTTTGAGAATTTCTCGGCATTGTATGTCCTTGACTTTCCTTTTGGAATACTAAGACTTTTCCAGTCTTCACCTTTATAAATTTTGGCAACAATTACGATTTGACCTATGTGGTAAGCGTAATGCATCATTTGGCGATTCATCGCTTCTATAACCGTATGCCCCATGTTTCGGATATACAATAATTGACTAAAATTTTCAACATTCAAAGAATCAATGAAGTCAAATAAAATCTTCCACGCTTCATCCCAATAAGTGATAATTTGTTCTCTAGACCAATCTTCATCTCGAAATTCTAATTCTCTATGTCGCCACTCTTTTTCTCCATCGGTATGGAAAGGATCTGTCCATCTGGACTTCATATTCCCTGCAATATGTTTCACAATAACTGCAACACTATTGGTTTCATTGGATGATAAGTGGGCATAATTTACCCCGAAAAATTCTTCGTCGGAAAGTGAATTTATACTTTTGTCCGCTAATGATTTATAATACTGGAATTGCTTCTTTGATGAGCTTATGTAATTATCAACAATATTATGAGGTAATTGCATGAGTAAAATTTAAATATTGGGCTTTTAGCCCAAAGCACTGGCATTACCTACGTAATCTATACTCTGGCCTTTCGCTTAATCTTGTTTACTATTTCTTGGGGCTTTCCTAAAATCATTTTTGGGTTAATTACGATAACAGCACCTGTATCCACTAATTGTTGATTGACCATTTTACGTTTCATAAAACCAAGGTCTTTCATTATTTTTTCGGGATGATGCAGCGCAATAAGTATTTGTTTGGAATTTATATAATGTTCCAGTTTTACACTTTTAATTTCTTTCCATGGAATTTTCCCAGCTGAAGCTAAAGAAACATAATCTATTATTCCTTCTTGAGTTATGCTTAAAGCTGGTTTCCTGTTGATTAGCATCCTACTAGAAGTGAATACCACAAATAAAAAGAAAACGGCAATCATGCTAATCAATGTCATCATGAAAAGCGAGTGATTAGATAACCTTTCTATATAATAAAATATAGAGATAGCAGCTCCTAATAAGGAAATGATAAATAACCTAATATGTAATGCTTTGTTTCTTTTTACATGAAATTCAGACGCCATTATAAGACCTTTTTTAATTAATAAACTTACCTATAGAAAAGTTCATTAATTACATTTCGTAATTAGGTTTCAATTTGTGTGATGTATCACTATAGAAATCTGTTATAATATCAACTACTTCTTGTGGTTTATCAACTACAGGAATAAGATCCATATCTTTTGCTGATATGTTTCCATGCTTTTCTAGCATCACATTTTGGATCCACTCTCGCATTCCTCCCCAAAATTCCGTACCTACTAATATTACAGGCACCTTTGAAATTTTATTCGTCTGGATAAGCGTTAGTACTTCGAAAAGCTCATCTAATGTACCAAAACCACCTGGCATTGCCACAAAAGCCTGTGCATACTTAACAAACATCACTTTTCTAACGAAGAAGTATCGGTGATTCAAACTCTTATCTGCATCAACATATCTATTCACAAACTGCTCGAACGGCAGTTCTATATCTAATCCCACAGAGATGCCTTTAGACTCAAAAGCACCTTTGTTTGCAGCTTCCATGATTCCCGGACCTCCACCTGTAATTACTCCATAACCTTCTTCTGTTAATCTTGCAGCAATGTCAACCGCTAATTTATAATATGGATGCTCGTCCTTTGTTCTTGCCGATCCAAAAATAGAAATACAAGGTCCTATTTTATTCAATGTCTCAAATCCATCAACAAATTCAGAAATCACCTTGAACATCGTCCATGCATTTTCTCCTTTCCCATCTTCCCACTGCTTCATCACTCTTGCTTTATTCTCTGTACTCATATTATCTTATTAGTTGACTGCAAATATACACAAACAAGACTTGGTATTTTGGGCTTAAGCCCAAAAATTAAAAACTACAACTATTCACCTCTATATTACCCATAAAAAAAGCGGATAGTAGCTTTTACCACTATCCGCTTTACATTCGAACTATAGAATGAATTTATAATTAGAATACTTCTTTGAACTTATAGTTCTCATACTCTTCACGCATATAAGCACTTAATTGTTCAAAAGAATCAAACTTGTCGAATAAAGCCTGCATTTCAGGACCTTTCTTCGGTGATTGCACATAAGTAATGACGTCGGTTTTGGAGATGGCCTCTTTACTTAGTATTATTAATCGCTCTACTACATTTCGTAGCTCTCGAATATTTCCTGTCCAGTTAATTTTCTGAAGCTCTTTAAGTGCCGCAGCATCAATCTTCTTTGTTGGACTTCCATATTCTTCGCAAATATTCTTTAAAAAATGACTAACCAAAAGTGGTATATCATCCTTTCTATCATTTAATGCAGGAACTTGGATAATGATTACAGCTAATCTGTGATACAAATCTTCTCTGAATTTTCCTTTCTTAATTTCCATTCGAAGATCCTTATTCGTCGCAGCAACAACTCGCACATCTACTTTAATTTCTTTATCCCCTCCTACTCTAGTTATCTTACTTTCCTGTAATGCTCTAAGCACCTTTGCCTGAGCGGAAAGACTCATATCTCCTATCTCATCTAAAAACAAGGTGCCGCCATGCGCTAACTCAAACTTTCCTATACGTTGTTTATGAGCTGAAGTAAATGATCCTTTTTCATGACCAAATAATTCACTTTCTATCAACTCACTAGGTATTGCTGCACAATTCACTTCTATGATATTGTTAACACTTCTTGAAGATTTCTCATGTATCCATCGTGCTACAAGTTCTTTACCTGTACCATTCGGCCCATTAACAAGAACTCTTGCATCTGTAGGTGCTACCTGTTCTATAGTTTTTAGGATATGTTTTATACCTCTACTTTCACCTACTATGGTTTGAGCAGATTTACTTTTCACCTTTCTCTGAAGAACCTTCTTTTCTGTTATAAGATTACTCTTATCCATCGCATTTCGAATCGTGATAAGTAATCTGTTTAGATCTGGTGGTTTTTGAATAAAATCAAAGGCACCTTTTTTTACAGCCTCTACCGCAGTATCAATATTTCCATGGCCAGATATCATAATGATAGGAGTATCTGGTTTTAGTGCTTGAATTCTATCCATCGCATCCATGCCATCCATTTTTGGCATCTTGATGTCCATGATGATAGCATCAAATTCATTACGTTTTATCTTTACAATTGCCTCCACTCCATCACCTGCTTCTTCTACTTCATAACGCTCAAACTGCAATATATCACGTAAAGTTCTCCTGATAGAACTATCATCATCTACAACGAGAATTTTCGCCTTTATTTTCATATAATAATAATTTGTCAGACAAATATATATTATATTTTTTTATAATATGTTATACAGAACAAATTAATTTTCATTTAGTTAGCTATCCTAAGCTCATATAAAAGTTTAAGCGATTTTATTTTTGGGCTTATGCCCAAAGAGTAATACCAATTCTGTTTTAGGATTTTACTTTAATTCAACCTTAATTATACATGAGGTTTTCGTCAAGAGATCTTGAAACGCAAAAAGTATGGAAGATCATTCGTAAATGGCTGTTTGAAAAACCTTTACATTACGAAATGATTGACGAAATCATACAACATTTAAATTTGCCTGAATAATTAAAAATCAATAACTATTCCTATCGTTGGTAAAACAACTCCTTGTTGATCTTCTAGTTGAGTCAAAGCAATAGGTAAAATTAATTCCCCAGCATCATCTCTATCAAGTGCAAATTGTGGTGGCTGAGGCACAGCTTGACCAAATAGGTTTTGGACCTCTACATATACATTTAATGCCAAATTCTTAAAATTCCATTTCTTGTCAAATCGGAAATCTGTCTGATAAAATGGTTCTAAAAATACCTCTCCAAGCTGATCATAATCAACAATATTAATTGGATAAGTTGCAAGTGTAGCTTCTTGATTGATTGGTGCAAATGGAGTTCTTCCCACAAACCTCGATCGTAAACTCAATTCATAGTTCTTACCAAATTTATAGCCTCCTGTAAATGATAATAAATATCTGCTATCCCATGCGCTTGGACGAAGCACACCATCTGATCCTGTAAATTCGCTGAAATAGTAGGTGAAAGCTAAGATTGCATAAAATCCCTTCACTAATTTCTGTTGTGCTAAAAACTCCACCCCGTAGGTTCTCCCCTCTCCTATGCTCAAAATATCTTCATCACCTAATATTGAAAAATCACCTCCCTGATTCGCTAAGGAAACTCCATCACGTATTGAAACAGGATAATTATTGTATTTCTTATAAAAACCCTCTATTGAAAGTTTACTTGCTGCAGTTGGCAAATAAGAAACTCCAGTTACCAAATGTATATTATTAATATATTTCGCATCCTTATTCGCCAAGTTGCCATCATTATCCACAAACCCTAATACCGTAAAAGGTGCAATCTTATAATATGAACCTGCAGATGCATTCCATCTCCATAAGTCTTCCTTATCAAGACGAACAGAAATACCAGCACGTGGTGATAAAGTTCTTAACAACTGTAAAGATTCATCTGTAAATGTATTCGCATCACTTCTCAAACCAAAAGTCACGTCGAATCTGTTTGCAATATTAGCTTTGGAAGCTTGCACAAATAATCCATAACGTAAGAAATCTATGGAAGAAGTAGAATTTATATCTTGGAGAAAGTTTTCAGTATCATTGGTATACGTCGAATAAATAGCATTAAATCCTGTACTCAAAGACCAATTATTAATAAAGTGTGTATACCTTGGGCGTAATTTATATTCCGTTTCTCTACTATTCGTCTGAAAGAGCAATCCTTCCTGGTTTTCATTATCCTCATAGCCACTAAACTCATTTCTTAATCGGTTATAAGAAAGCGCAGTATTAAATATTCCTTTTCCATCTTTCCGTCTTTTCTTCCATATAATCCCGGTAGCTGCCGAATATTGTTGAATAATAGGAACCTGCTCTAGAACAGCTTGTTGTTCTGGAGAAAAATCATCTGGAGCTTCTAAGGTAAAATCATCAATCGCACCAATTCCAGTAAAAATAATAGAATTATAGTCATCAATTTTTGAGCTCACCTTATATTGATAATCGTAAAATGATGGCCTAATCGGCAAACCAATCAGATCAAATAAAAACTGTAAATATGATCTTCGAATAGAAAAGATGTAGGAGGTATTTGATTCTTCTTTTCCTCTTTTAAACAATGGACCTTCCAATGTTACTGCGGCCTCACTTGCACTTACTCTAAAGTTTGTATTGAATTCACGTCTATTCCCATCCCTCTGGTCAAATTGTAACACACCTGATAATGGATTATCATAACGAGCACCAAAAGACGAAGAACTTAACTCTACACCTTCTATAAATGCCACATTTAGCAATCCAGCCGGACCACCAGCTGATCCTTGTGTACTAAAGTGATTTATATTAGGAATTTCCAATCCGTCCAAGTAATAGACATTTTCATTTGGGGCCCCACCCCTAATAATAATATCATTCCTAAAACCACCAATAGACCCGCTAATACCCGGTAAAGACTGAACAACCTTTGCAATATCATTATTACCCCCAGGATAGGTCTTTAGCTCCTCTGGAGACAGTTTCTGTAAGGAAAGCGGAGATTCCAGAGAACGTGCGAAGGGACTAGCTGTAATCTCTACATTCTCTATCGTTTTACCAGCAGGCGACAACTTGAAATTCAAGTCAGCATTTCCTTTTGATTGGACAATGAGGTTAGTCCGTGTAAAGGTCTCATAACCTAAGTAAGAAGCCGTAACATTATACGATCCAGGTTCTAGACTTAATACGAATTTCCCGTCGAAATCAGTAGTCACCCCAGTAGAGGTTCCTTCTACCATTATCGTAGCACCAATCAAGGTTTCCCCAGACTGAGCGTCGGTTACAGTACCGTAAAGATCAACTGTAAATTGGGCATTAAGTGTAAATGTAAATAGAAAGGCAAATAGTGTAATTCCAAATCTCATACCTATTAATGTCACAGAAATGTAAAAAGTTGAGAAATGTTGTCTTTTTTTTATTTGGGTTGGGACCCAAAAAGTGGGAATTATGGAAGAGGCTTTCCTTATCCTCTTCCATAATTACTTTGTGCTTTCTACATCTTCACCACCTTCCCATATTTCATTTCATCACCAGATTCTATCAAGACAAAATAAGTGCCCATTGGCAACGAACTGATGTTAATATCATTTCCTTCCCCTTGCTGAACCATCTGACCAAAAGAATTAACAATCTGATATCTATCGATAGCTATAACATCCTTAAAGTAGATTTCTCCTTTAGTTGGATTAGGAAATACAACGAGTTCTTCTATTTTGTTTTCCTTAATGAACTCTTCAGTGGAAGTGGGATGATTAACGATGACTGGTTCTCGAAAAACATCTATTGATACTGAAGTAAAATGTAAGCCTTCTAATTGTTCATTGAAAAATGTACCATTTGGATTAAGAAATGACTTAGGCAGCATTGGTAAAATTTCTTTTTCATTATCATCACAACCATTCTTTGTAAGAAATATATTGTCATTTGAATAAAAAATTATTGAATCCTCATTATGATAATCAATTAATACAAAATCCTCCATACTTCCACAATCTTCTGAAATACTCAATTCTGTCGGATTAATTATTAACACTTCATCTGAAGTGCCTAAATAAAAATAGCCTTCAGCATTTGTATCATAGGAAACATCCTTAATATCATTTACTGAAATTATACTAGATTCACTTATTCCTAAATTATCATCATATCTCCACAAATGAATGCTTGAATTAATTTCATCTTCTGCATAAATCCAATGATTCACTTGGTTATCAACTACAGATGTGAATTTGAACTCAGTTTCAAATTCAATTATCATTTCAAAAGTGAGTCCATTATCAATGCTTAAATAAAGACCATCTATTGTAACAACGCCTACATGGTTTCCATCTGTTATAAAAATATCTTTTACATCATAAAAGGAAACATTGCTAAACTTCATCCACTCTCCTGTTAACTCGTCTGCGTAATAAATATTTGAATCTGGAAGTGCGTAGTGAATAGATTTAAGGTCATTATTTACATCGACAAATACACCTAACGACCAATAAGTATCTGTGTCCCATTCATTTACTTTTTCCCAATTGACACCAAAATCTTTTGATTGCCAAAGCTCTAAGAACTTCGATTGTAAGGAGGAATTTATAAAAACAACCAGTGAATCATTAATTGGTGTAATTGATCGAATGGAACTAATAGGTAATTGATTAAACTGTCGCAATTCCTTTGTTTCAAGATCTATTCCTTCTATACCAAAACTTCTGAAAAACAAAAAGTCATCACTTTGAAAATCAAAAGAAACATTATTTCGAATTCGATGATTTTTAGGAATATCAAAATGTTCCCATGTCTCGCCCATATCATCTGAAAAAATCAATTGAAAAGGAGATGAAATATACAGTGTACTATTTACAAATTTGTGTGAAAAGATTTTGTCAGGAAAAAATATATTTCCAAAAACAGGATATTGAATAGAATCCATTACTAAATGAGATACTTTGTCCACTATATAAAGGTATTCTCCATATCCTCCAATTGATAATGAATTTTCATCAAAATATTCAATAGATGTTGTTAAAAAAGGAAGGTTCAAGGTATCAATGATTCCTTCCGTTTCACTTACTTGAAGTATATAATCTTCATAGTTAAAATAAATATCATCTCCAACAAGATTAAAACCTCTAAAAGGTAAATTTTTATCGCTGATAAATGAATAATACTCTTCACCAGATTCAAGGTCGACAAAACTATATCTTAATTCATTTGATAAAGTAACATATTCAATCAATACTCCTCCATTAAGCTTGTATACTGAACTAAATTGTTCTTCAATTTGCTGAGAATAAAGTATTTCGTTATTTTCATTTAAAACGACTAAATAATTCATATAATTTGATGTACCTATTACAACACTTCTCTCATTAAATCTAAAGTACTTAAATATCTCCAATGCTAAATTTAAATCAATAGTATCTGAAACCTCTAGATCTTCATCAAGTAAAAGTACTTTTTGTTCACATTTATCAAAGAAATATAACTCATCTTCAAAATGATTTGAAATATGAATATCTGAAAATCTCCAAGAGTTTACTGGAGTCCATTCTGAATTCTGAGAGAACAGATTAAATGTATTTACTAATAGAAATAGACTTATCCAAAACTTGGTGCGCATGTTCTATAAAATTTTTAAATGCTTACTTAAAAAACACAACTAAAGATATTAATTATACCTCACAATGAAAATCAGATATTTCCTTATCCTCTTCCATAATTACTCATTGCTTCCTACATCTTCACTACCTTCCCATATTTCATTTCATCACCAGATTCTATCAAGACAAAATAAGTGCCCATTGGTAAGGACCTGATGTTAATATCATTCCCCTTCCCTCGCTGAACCATCTGGCCAAAAGAATTAACGATCTGATATTTATCGATAGTTATGACATCCTTAAAGAAGATTTCGCCTGTAGTCGGATTAGGAAATACAACGAGCTCTTCTATTTTGTTTTCCTTAATGAACTCTTCAGTGGAAGTGGGATTTTGTGGAGTAAATGCTTCTCTAAATACACTTATCGTAGGAGAGCCAAAATGAATTCCTTGATTTCTTTTATTAAAAAGAAATCTCCCAGTATTAAGATAACCACTAGCTTTTGAATCATCAATCACTTCTTTTTGATCTGAATCACAGCCTTCAGATGTGAAAATAATTTCTTCCTGAAACAAATACATAATAGAATCTTGATTATGATAATTGTATAATTTCAAATTTTCGAGGCCTTCACAATCAAAAGAAATACTTATATCTTCAGAAGAAATTATGACAAGTTCATTTCCAGTACTAAAAACTAAATTATCATTAAAATCTACATCAAAAGCTAATTTATGACTTATAGTAAAGGGACTTACTACTTTTTCCGAAATCCCAGCTACATCATCATACTTCCAAACATTAACAGAACTGGTAAAGTCATTTGCACTTGCAAAATCAGCTGTCACAATCCATTTTACATCTTGACCGTCAATAACTCTTATATGATTAAAGGATTGACCAAAAGAAGTTACAAATTGAAAACTCGTGCCATTATCAACACTCATATAAATGCCATTAGATGTAACTACTCCCACGTGTTTTTCATTTGTAATAAAAACATCTATAACATCATTAAATGGTATATTACTAAATACCATCCATTCGCTAGTCAAATCTTCAGAAAAATAAATAATTGTGTCAGGGCGAGCATAGTAAATAGCATTAAAATCTTCATTTACATCTAGATAAACTCCCAAGGATCCATATGTTCCCGTATCCCAATTTTTAACTTTGTACCAATTGACACCAAAATCATCAGTTTGCCATAATTCTAAGAACTGCGATTGTAATGATGAGTTTATAAAAACTACCGATGAATCATTTATCGCTGTTTCAGATCGGATGGAGGAAATTGGCATATTAGTTAACTGTTTTAGCTCTTTTGTCTGTAGATCAATACTTTCAAAACCAAAACCTCTAAATAAAAGGGAGTTATCATACTGAAAAATAAAAGTTGAAACATAACGAATTCTCCTATTTTTGTATTCATCAAAATGATGCCATGTCTGACCTAAATCCTCAGAATATATTAATTGGAAGGTAGATGAAACATATAAAACATCTTCTATTAATTTATGTGAAAAAATTTGGTCTTGAAAATCGTAATTCCCAAGAATGGGATATTTAATTGTATCAACAATTTCATATGTTAATTTATCAACTATGAAAATATTTTCACTAAAACTTCCAAGAGATATTGTGTTTTCGTCATGAAAACTCATGGAACTAACTAAAAATGGGAGATTTAATGTATCAACTATTCCTTCGCCCTCTTTAAAAGTAATGATATAATCTTCATAATTAAAATAAATATTATCTTCTATTATATTAAGCCCCTGAAAAGGTAACTTATCCGCATTAGTAAAAGAATAATATTCCTCTCCAGTATCAAGATCAACAAAACTAAATCTAAATTCATCATTATTTTCTCCTGAGAAGTAAATAAATAACATCCCCTTTTTTAATTGAAGAATAGAAGCTAATTGTTCTTGAAATTGATTAGAAAAAACAACGTTGTTGTTTTGATCCAAAATCACATAATAACTTATAAAATTCGAGGAACCAATAACTACACTTTTATCTTCAAATCTGAAGTAACTAGAAATTGATAAATCTAAACCAAGATCAACTGAATGGGTAACATCTAAATCCTCATCTAAAAAAAGGACTTTTTGCTCACATTTATCAAAGAAATATAACTCATCTTCAAAATGATTTGAGTAGTGTATATCATTATATCTCCATGGGTTTACTGTTGTCCATTCTGAATTCTGAGAGAACAGATTAAATGTATTTACTAGTAGAAATAGACTTATCCAAAACTTGGTGCGCATGTTCTATAAATTTTTTAAATGCTTACTTAAAAAACACAACTAAAGATATTAATTATACCTCACAATGAAAATCAGATATTTCCTTATCCTCTTCCATAATTACTCATTGCTTCCTACATCTTCACTACCTTCCCATATTTCATTTCATCACCAGATTCTATCAAGACAAAATAAGTGCCCATTGGCAACGAACTGATATTAATATCATTTCCTTTCCCTTGCTGAACCATCTGTCCAAAAGAATTAACGATCTGATATTTATCGATAGTTATGACATCCTTAAAGTAGATTTCTCCTGTAGTCGGATTAGGAAATACAACGAGTTCTTCTATTTTATTTTCCTTAATGAATTCTTCTGTGGAAGTGGGATTTTGCTGAGAGAAAGGTTCTCTAAATACACTTATTGTTGCACCAACACCTGGAGTTTTAAGAAAATTCAGACCTTCAAATTTTTCATTAAAAAACGTGTTCTCTCTAATATCAATTGGAAAATGATATCCAAATAATGGCCTTGGGAATAACTCCGCATTTCCAAAATCACAACCTGCGGCAGATAAAAAGACATTTCTAGAATCTCCTATAGTAAACAAAACAGAATCTTGATTATGATACTTTAAAAGATTAAAATCTTCAACTCCTACGCAATCTTCTTCTACACTTAAATCATCAGGATTTACAATCAATACTTTATCATCTGTTCCTATAATCAACTGTCCTTGATTATTTGAATCAAATGATAGACTTGGCAATTCACCACTTATTGGTTTGATCATATTTGAAATTCCTAAGTCATCATCAAAACGCCAAACATATAAACCCAGATTATCTTGAGCTTTACCAACAAGCCAATGATTTGCTTGATTTTCTATTACTTGAAAATCTAATTCTGGGTGGCTTGCAATAGAAATCAAATTAAAATCCTCACCTAATTGTTCACTTATTAATATTTCATTATCTGTAATTAATCCTACTCTATCGTTATTTGTAATAAAAACATCTTGAACATTTGAATTAGGAAAATCCTGCATTTCCTCCCATTCAGTTGTTGGATTTTCATTAAAATACAGTTTCGAACTAACTGTAGAATAATAGATGGTATGCAAATCCATGTTTATATCCATAAACCCTGGAGTATTCTCGTCTTCTCCCCTATCCCATATATTTACCATTTCCCACGTCTTTCCAAAATCGTTCGATTGCCATAATTCGTCATAAGTTGAACCAGAATATGAGTTTATAAATACAATAGTAGATTCATTGACAACAGTTTCAGCCTGAACAGTTGATAACTGCAAATGAGTTAATTGGACTATTTCTTTTGTTTCTAAATCAAGTTTTTCCAATCCAAAACCAATAAAGTAAATGGACTTATCATTATTATGTACAAAGGGACCATTACATCTTATTCTATTAAATTTTTCTTCAGCCACATGACTCCATGTTTCCCCAAGGTCGTCAGTATAAAAAAACTGACATCTTGATTTTACATAAAATACACCGTCAATATATGCGTGAGATAAAACAGCATCATTTCCAGGATTAAAATCCAGACTTGGATATTTGAAAGAATCAAGCACTTCTAAACTAACTTTATCCAATATAAAAATGTACTCACTTTCCCCAGAAACAGATATAGAATTTTCAGTAAAATCACTAATATCATTTATCTCAAAAGACAAATTTAAAGTATCTACAATTCCCTCATTTTCGTCTAATCGAATAACATAGTCATCAAATTTCAGATAAATAAAATCATCTGCCACTTTATTTAACACATCACGTATAGCATCGTCACTATCGAATGTATAATATTCTTCCCCCGTAGAAGGATCAAAAAAAGAATATCTATCAATACCATCTCTTACAAAACGAACTAATACATTATCTTTCAATTGAAAAGGATTAATTGCCTTTTCATCAGGGTCAACAACTATAGTTTGGACAACATCAAACGATTCATTAAAAAAAACTAAATGTTCTTCATTGGATGCATCTTTACCTATCGCAAAACTAGACTCGTCAAAATATAAAAACCCTCCTAAATCAAAATCTGTTTCTACATGTTCTGACGATATCACTTCTAAATCTTCATTTAATAATTGTAATGAATCGCCTCTTGTATTAAAGAAATACAGGTTATCCTGGTAATTGGCGTTTAAATTTAGTTTTATAACATCCCAAGGATTTACAGATGTCCACTCAGCTTCTTGAGCATTTAGAAAAGTAGGTAAAAATAAAAGTATGCTTAAAAGTTTGATCAAATTGCGCATAAAGTATTATTGATGTTTTAAAAATTAAGTTTCGAATGTGTTACTTAAAACATTACAATAGCAGATCAAACAATTACTAATACAAAAATAGTGGAAGTTATAAGAGGAAAGCTCTCAAATATATAAATCTCTCACAGATAGAAGTTTAAAGTTGATCATCTAATAATGTCTTTTCACAAAGAACACTTAAATATAACAAAATTTTTACAGATAATATTTTTAACAAAAGACATTATACTTCATCCAAAATATAAATTTGTAACATTTTTTGCATTTTGAATTCTACTAGTTATTTGAATGAAGTCTAGCTGAACACTAACAAAACCAATTACCAATTCACTACCTTTGGACCTAGCGAAAAAAATATGATGGACTCTAAAAATGTGATGGAATTTTTGAGACTTTTGGAAAAAAGCATAGAGAAGAAAACGTTCCGTTCCGCACGATTATATAGTAAACGGGATAAGGCTTCAGCTGTAAAACAACTTTTGGGTCGACCCACCTTAATAAAAAACAGCTACCATATTTCTGTAATCAGCAGGACGGATACCCAAGACACTACAAAAAATCATCTGCCAGAAGAATTCGTAGACATTTTAGGCCAGAAATTATTCGAGCAATTCTATATAGCGGAGTTTGCAACCGATCAATACAATTATTTCCTGACCATCTATCCTAATGGAAAATCCAAGTTAAGACATAAGGTCATAGAAGAAAAACAGGCAATGTCGCTTGACCACAACAAGAATAAAGATCGTTTTATCAAAGCTGAGGATAATGAATATCTTAAATTACTGAACATTACAACATCTTCATATGCGGTTAAAAACAAAGCGCAGGACAAGTTTAAGCAAATCAACAAATACATAGAAATCATCCATGACATATTGAAACGCAAAGACTTACAAGACAATGCGAGTATAATTGATATGGGTTCTGGAAAAGGTTACCTTACTTTTGCGCTTTACGACTATTTCCAAAAATACCGAAAGCAAACTCCTCGTATCACAGGTATAGAAATGCGTCCAGAATTAGTCGAAAAATGTAATTCAATTGCTACAAGTTGTGGATTCGAGCAATTGTCTTTTGAGCAAAAGATGATTCATGAAGTAGAAAGAGACGAGATGGATATGTTGATTGCTCTTCATGCATGCGACACGGCAACAGACGATGCCATTTCTAAAGGAATAAGAGCTAATGCCCAAATCATAATCTGCGCTCCATGTTGTCATAAACAGGTCAGAAAGCGTTTAAATCCTACAAATATATTGAGTGAAATTACGGCTCATGGCATACTCAAAGAACGTCAAGCTGAAGTGTTGACAGACACCATAAGAGCAATGATTTTGGAGGCTTATGGATACAAAACGAGAGTATTTGAATTCATTTCCACCAGTCATACACCAAAGAATGTTTTGATTGTTGGAATCCAAGATGAAAAACGTTCGATTCCAGATGCAGAAAAAGTTGAAGAAATCAGGAAATTAAGAGAATTATGGGGAATTAGCTTCCATCATTTGGAGCGTTTGATGTGGGCTAATTAATTGAAAATTAACATTATGCTGTGTGATTCTTAACATACAAGGAGCTTTCTGAGTCCGTTGTGATGAGGTAACAAAAATTAATTTATGAGAACCCTTATTACACTTTTCCTTTTTGTATTATTCATTAATCTTCAAGCGCAAAACTCTGACGATTCAGATAAATTCCTTGATAAATTGCGCGGCAGTTCAATAGGCCTTATTTATACAGGCAATTCATTCAATGTGGCTTTTAAAAAACCTCGAGGCAAAAATAAAAGTTTGCTGATTTCTGGCGCGGGAATAGGTATAAGATTCGCTGAACCTAGTCTTTCAGTAACAGCAGGAGTTGATCTTCATTTTCTCAAGAATCATTATTTTAATGACAGATTCTTCATAGCACATGGTTGGGGATTTGGGCTTGATATTTCTACAAACTACAATCAGAACGTATCCTTTCAGGCTGCCAATTTAGATTTTACTTACAGAGTAGAATTTAATTACAACCTCGGAAATAATCTTGCCTTAGGAATTGCATTAAATCCTGGTATCCGCTTTCAACATCAAGCTTCTGCTGTTAGATTTACACAGTTTAATTATAATCTGTCCTTTGCAGCTTCTCAAGTGGGTCAGATTCAGTGTTTATATACTATTCCTGGGTAATCTTTATTAGATTTTTGGGCTTGAGCCCAAAGAGTGAGCATTGGTAAAACATGGGAGAAATGGTGCGGTAAATTTTACTGAGAAGCCTTATGTGTGGACGTTTCAGAATTACGTAGGACGTAAAAACAATCAATTTTTTAGGGCACATTAATACCATCAAATTCAATAATCATTATTCAAAGTAAGCTAGAAAATAGATTTTGGGCTTGAGCCCAAAGAGTGAGCATTCGTAAATCATGGGAGAAATGGTGCATTAAATTTTGCTGAGAAGCCTTATGTGTGGACGTTTCAGAATTACGTAGGACGTAAAATTATTCCATTTTTAGGGCACGTTATTATTACCATCAAGTTCAATAATCATTATTCAAAGTAAGCTAGAAAATAGATTTTTGGGCTTGAGCCCAAAGAGTGAGCATTGGTAAATCATGGGAGAAATGGTGCGGTAAATTTTACTGAGAAGCCTTATGTGTGGACGTTTCAGAATTACGTAGGACGTAAAAACAATCAATTTTTTAGGGCACATTAATACCATCAAATTCAATAATCATTATTCAAAGTAAGCTAGAAAATAGATTTTGGGCTTGAGCCCAAAGAGTGAGCATTCGTAAATCATGGGAGAAATGGTGCATTAAATTTTGCTGAGAAGCCTTATGTGTGGACGTTTCAGAATTACGTTGGACGTAAAAATATTGAAAAAGACTCGAATAAAAAAGTCCTTACAGTTTTCAGATTCTTCATCTGTAGCTGTAAGGACTTAGCTTTTAAAATTTCGTTTGTTTTCTAAAATTGATATCCTGTTGAAAGGCCTAGCCTAATTGCAAAAGGTGCATAAGCATCTAAAATTACATTTTCTTCTTCTTTATTGTCTGCAGTTAATCCCATACCTATATACGTATCAATAGTAATGATATCAGAAATAGGAAATTGAAATCCTATATCGCCATAGGCTATACCTCTTAGTGCATTTCCAGATCTTCTATTTTCTATAAATATGACGGAAACACCTGGCGCCACATAGATTCCCTTCATACTCTTATACCCAAAAATAAATTTTTTCAATCTAGCAGTTGCATTAAAAATTGGCACCTCTATTGGGTCCCTTTTTATTCTTCCGCCTATTCTAAATTCTAAAACTTTAGTGTCTGAAATTTCACGGTCAACAACCACATTAAAAATTTTAAATCCTGTTAAAATAAGGTCAGTTTTAATTGCTGTTTTATAATGAGGCTTCTCTATTTCTTGAGTTTGACCTTGAAAAACACCTAAAATACATAGTGTTAAAATCAATGTTAATCGTTTCATAATTATTATTTTTTTTAATACTTTTCTAGAATAGCTTCTTAGTTATTTTAGCTTTCTAGATTTAATTTTCTATTCATTATTAATTTCTACAACAAAGTTAGGAGAGAAGAAGGGCTTAAAATATCCAATTTAGCAACTAACACATATATT
>CAZSKA010000015.1:0-30739 GCA_964607315.1 uncultured Saprospiraceae bacterium
TATTTATAACAACGAAAGGATGTAACTATCATCCGATATGTCATGCTTGTATTATGAAGAGTAAAATCTATATATTAAGTTAAGAATATAGAAGATTTAGATCTTCTATCGCTTTTTTTAGTACTTTTATTTTGGAAAACTTGTAACACTATATTATGAAATCTTTATTAACAACACTTCTATACTTCTTTTCTTTTTATTTATTTGCTCAGCCTACCACTATAGTTGAAGAAATAATTAATCCTAGTGCTCTTTATAAAGATGCAGATACTATTTATTTTTCTTCTTGGGCAACTGGTGACATAAATTATAAGGTATTAACAGAAAACGATTCAACCTTTTCTAACATAACTGGTGGTTTTAATTTTCCTTTTGGTCTACATAAAAGAAATAATTTTCTTTACGTAGGTCATCAACTTGGAATAACTAGAATTGATTTATCTAAAGATCCTATAGAAATTGAAAATATTATTTCAGACCACACTTTTAATGTCTCTGGGATAGAAATTGTCAATAATATGATTTACTATTCAAGATGGAGGTCTGTTGGTCAAGTATGGAGCCTCAATTTGGATGATAATAGTACCGAATTAATTTCATTTGGATTTGACAGTCCATCTGGAATTATCTATTGGGAGAATTTTCTTTTTGTCGCAGATGTTGGTGATGATATAATATATAAAATTGATTTAAGTGAAGATAATATAGAAAATGAAATATTTTTAGAAGTACCAAATCCTAATCATTTATTTCTTGAAGGCAACACTTTGTATTTTGGTCAATTTCGTGATGGAATAGTTAGAAAAATAGATTTAACTGATCCCAATAAAGAAGTGACTTTTCTTTATGATAATAGCACTAAATTAACTGGAATCGCAGTCGATGGAAATGATCTTTATTTTGGTGATTTTGATAATTCGGAAATAAAATTATTAAGTTCAGAAATAATAGGTCCAGTTGTTCCAGAAGAAAAGGAACAGATTAATGTTTTTCCTAATCCTACATCTGAATTTATTCGATCTGAAAATTTTAATATAGATAGTAAGTATATCATAATCGATGTAAAGGGAATAATAATACAAGAAGGAGAATTAAGAGAAGAAAAAATTGAAGTAGACTTGCTTCCATCTGGTGCATATTTTCTTTTTTTACCAAAAGAAAATAAGTGTGCTCGATTTATAAAAATATGAGTAAGTTTAATCTTTAGCGATTATTTTATGAACAGTAGTAAAGAAGAAATTGAAAAACTAAATCAGCAAATTAACCAACTGATCCCAACAAACACTAAAGGAAGTTTCGATTTAACAAATGAAAACCTTTCCTTAATCTGTGTCTCTTTAGATAAGAGCAACTTTGAGCTTGACTCAAATAGACAAAACATAATAGTAGAAAATATCACACATCACACAGAATATCTAAAATCGCTATTCCATTCTTCGCCAAATAATAATCCTGAGTATTTTCACTACTACCTTAGAGAAAAACAAAATCGTTTGCGTAGATACAGCAATAGATTGGCAAACGATCCTACATTTAAGGATACACAAATTACACTTTCTTTTCTCGATGATGGAGATTTAGATAATGATTATTCTCTTTATTTACTCATGGATAAAAATTTGGATGAGGTTCTATATTCTTGTAGAGTGTTCAGTGGCTTAAGTGATGTAAAGGCTGAAGTAAGTGGTGGGAAATCTATAGAAGAGATCTCAAAAGATGGAGTTGATGATTATACTTTTCAGATGCAATTAGAAGCAGTGAAATATGCTAAAACACTTGATGAATCTTGTGTAGTATTCGATAGATTATCAGGTAAACGTTCAACGAATGACCCGTATTTAGCTACTTATGCAAAGTATCTTTTGTACAAATTTTTTCTAAAGAACGAATATAATAAGGGAAAACGAAGGTTAATATGCTTAGCTAGACAAGAGAAAGAGAATCGATTACTACATGGATATGTAAACCTGGGTTTAGAGATAAAAGGAATAGCCAATTATCTCATAGGAGATAGAGAGATCTCGCATTGGTTGCTATGTCGAAATATAGAAGAGATTTCTCTACATGCGAATAATTCTGCTGGAAAGCATTCCTTATTAAAAACATTATAAGGGCAGAATTGTATAGTTTAGTGATTATTTTACACATATTACTATCAAACGAAAGCACATTGCATAGTTAAAATTTGTATACATTACAATGTTTGGTAGTATATTTGCTGGTTAGACAAAAAACAGAAGGCTTTTTCTTCTAAAAATTACAAATAATGGCAAACGATTATTCGTACGTATTTAATGCGCATCCCACTTTTATAGAGGAAATGTATACCTCTTATCAAAATAATCCTTCCACTGTAGAAGATGGTTGGAGAGCTTTCTTTCAAGGTTTCGAGTTTAACAATGTAGGCTTAGATGAAACGATTTCAGATGCTTCATCAAATGGAGTTGGAAGTCAGAATCTTTTGAAAGAACTAGGTGTTTTATCTTTGATAAGAGCGTTTAGAAGTAGAGGACATTTATTAAGTACAACGAATCCCATTCGTGTAAGAAAAGATAGAAAGCCGAAACTTGATTTGCCAGATTATAATTTGTCTGAGGCAGACTTAAAAGCAACATTTTTTGCTGGAACAGAAATCGGCTTAAAAAATGCAACTCTTCAGCAAATACTAGATCGTTTACATTTTGTATATGGTCAGAAAATTGGTGTTGAGTATTCTCACATTCAAGATTCTAGACAAAGATTATGGATAAGAGATAAAGTAGAATCTGTGCCTAATCAAGCGGATTATGGTTTAGATATAGATACTAAGAAAAGAATTCTAACTAAGCTGAATGAAGCTACTATTTTAGAAGAGTTCTTAGATAAAAAATTCAGAGGTCAAAAAAGATTTTCACTAGAAGGTGGAGATAGTATGATTCCTGCCTTGGATAGAATTATTATAGATGCAGCTGACAGAGGTGTACAAGAAGTTGTGATTGGTATGGCACACAGAGGTCGTCTAAATGTGCTAGCGAACATCATGCAAAAAACGTATAAAAATATATTCTCAGAATTTGAAGGAGCTTTTATTCCTAAAGGATATATGGGTTCTGGTGATGTGAAATATCATATGGGATATAGTTCACAGTTAGAGCTGGGTGACAATAGAGTCCATTTAAAATTAATGCCGAATCCTTCTCACCTGGAATCTGTAGATCCTGTTGTACAGGGTTTTGCAAGAGCGAAAGCTGATTTAGAATACAGTTCTAATTATGATAAAATATTACCTGTTTTAATTCACGGTGATGCAGCTGTGGGTGGACAAGGTGTTGTTTATGAAACTGCTCAAATGAGTGGTCTCGAGGCATATCAGACTGGTGGTACCATACATTTTGTAATAAATAACCAAATAGGATTTACGACTGATTTCTATGATGGAAGAACATCTACCTATTGTACAGCAGCCGCTAATGCAGTAGGTGCTCCTGTTTTCCATTGTAATGGTGATGACCCGGAAGGTGTTATTCATGCAGTAAAAATGGCTGTTGAATTCCGTCAAGAGTTTAACATGGATGTTTTCATTGATATGGTATGTTATAGAAAGCATGGACATAATGAAGGAGATGATCCATCATTCACACAACCTCAGATGTATTCTATCATCAAAGGACACAAAAATCCAAGAGAATTATATGCTACTGTTCTTTCAGAGAGAGGTGATGTAGAAAAGGATTTAGCTGATAATATGCAAAAGACTTTTGATGATGAATTACAAGAACGATTAGCAGAAGTAAAACAGAAGCCATTACCTTATGAGTATCAGAAACTAGAGGAAGATTGGAGAACACTTGAGAAGAAAGAGTTCGATGTTACTAAAGCAGTTAGTCCAAAAACGGCAATTGCTAAAACGAAAGTGAAAAAAATTATAGAGCACTGTATAACATTACCTACCGATTTCGAGACAGTTAAAAAACTAGATCGTTTGATGAAAGGTAAAACCAAGTTTTTAGCTGAAGAAAAGTATGATTGGGCGATGGGTGAATGGTTAGCATTTGGGTCTATTCTTTTAGAAAATAGGAATGTTAGAATGAGTGGTCAAGACGTGGAAAGGGGAACCTTCTCTCACAGACATGCTATATTCAAGAGTCCAGATGAAATTTCTGACTATAACCGATTTAATAATATTACAGATAAGCAAGGTCAGTTAAGAATTTACAACTCATTTCTTTCTGAATTTGCCGTAATGGGTTTTGAATATGGCTATTCTTTAGCTACACCGAATGATTTAGTTATTTGGGAAGCACAATTTGGTGATTTCTACAATGGAGCTCAAACAATTGTTGATCAATATATTTCCTCTGGAGAAAGCAAGTGGGGTAGAATGAGTGGATTAGTTTTATTGCTTCCCCATGGATTTGCTGGTCAAGGACCAGAACACAGTAGTGCGAGACCAGAACGTTTCTTACAACAATGCGCACAGTTCAATATGATCGTAACTAACATTACGACTCCTGCGAATTATTTCCATGCATTAAGAAGACAGATTACTTGGAATTTCAGAAAACCTATGGTTAATATGGCTCCTAAATCTTTATTGAGACATCCATTATGTTTGTCATCTATAGAAGATTTTACAGGAAATACTAAGTTCCAAGAGCTTATTCCAGATACAGAAGTTAAAAAAGCGAAGAAAATAATTTTCTGTACAGGAAAAGTATACTATGATTTATTTAATGCGAGAGAAGAAGCAGGTAGAACGAAGGATGTTGCCATAGTCAGAATAGAGCAATTATATCCGTTCCCTACTAAACAAGTAGAGAAAGTAATGTCAACATATAAATCTGCAAAAGAAGTTATTTGGGTTCAGGAAGAACCTGAAAATATGGGATACTGGAGATATGTGATGACGCATTTAAGAAGAACTCCTATAGAGGTGGTTTGTAGAGAAGAATCAGCTTCTCCAGCGACAGGATATAAGAAGGTGCATGACAAGGAGCAAGCGGACATAATGAAAAAGGCAATGGCCTAACACTGGGCCTTGTAGAATATTTGGGGTTTAACCCCAAAAAGAAAAAGGAGTGCTAAGGAACAATTAGTGCTCTTTTTTTATTCATTGATATGTTAACAGGTGAAAAGTATTAGGATAAACACCAAAAAACTAATTTTACACATCTTATTGAATAAATATAGTCTTATGAAAATCAAATATTTAAGCTGTTTATTACTAGTTGTAATTCTTTCTTGTACTCCAAAAACTACAGAAAAGATAGTAGAAGTAGTAGAGGAGCCCAAGGTGATGGAAAGGGTGGAATGTGCTACATTTAATGATTTAGGAAGTAAGAAAAATGCGGCCTTGGAAGCATTTGTTTTATATAAGGACTTGGTTAAGGCGAAAGATTACGATGCGGCATATCCACTATGGCAAAAGGCGATGGGATTAGCTCCAAAGTCAGATGGAAGAAAAACATACCATTATGATGATGGAATAAAAATTTTCAATTATTTCGCAGATCAGGATGAGTCGAAACGCCCTATGATGGCAGATTCGGTTAAGATGCTATATGATCAACGAGAAAAGTGTTTTGGGGGAAGTTCTGAGTTGACCTCAAAGAAAGCATATGATTTATACTATAATTATAGAGAAGAATTAGGGGATGATTATCTGTATGGCTTAATGAAAACGGTGGTTGATGACAAAGGCTTAGATATGCCTGAGTATATTGTTAATCCATTCAGTAATTTGATAGTATCTAATACACTTTCTAAGGGAATAGAAGTAGATGAGGCGAAGAAATATGCGAATTTAGTAATGGAGACGATTACAAAAGGATTAGGGAATTGTGGTGATGATTGTAAAAACTGGAACATAATAAATGATTATTCCATTGATCGTTTAGCTGTATTAGAGCGCTTTCAATCATTTTTTCCATGTGATTATTACGTTGATAAATATTATGCTGATTTTACAGCTTCTCCGACGGATTGTGAGGTGATTCAAACCGTAATGGCTAGATTAAGAAGAGGAGGATGTGAAGAGACAGAAGCTAAAATGGCGGAAGTAATAGAGGCATATAAAGCAAACTGTAGAAAAAATACAAATACGGTTTCAGGTCCTTTAGGTGAAGCGATAAAGTTTTATCAAGAAGGAAACTATGAAGAAGCGGTTAAGAAATTTGATGAGTACTTTGCGACTGAAACGGATAAGGAAAAATTGTCAAAATATCAGTTAGTGGTTGCTAAAATATATTATCGTGATTTAAAAGATTTCCCTGCTTCTAGAAAGTATGCATTAGATGCTGCGAGTAATAAAGAGAACTGGGGAGAGCCTTATATATTGATTGGCAAACTATACGCTTCTAGTGGCCCTATCTGTGGACCTGGAACAGGATGGAAATCACAAATAGTAACATGGCCAGCAATTGATAAATGGTCTTATGCAAAGAAAATTGATCCATCAGTAGCAGCAGATGCGAATAAGTTAATTAGCCAGTATAGAAAATTTATGCCATCAGTAGAAGATATATTTAGTCGACCTAATGTTAAAGAAGGAGGCCCTTTCTATGTGGGATGTTGGATCAAGGAGAATACCACAGCTCGAGCAGCAAAATAAGAATAAGTGAATACAAAAATATCGGTTGGCCTAGAAGGAATGCGCTTTTACGCATATCATGGATTTTATGAAGAAGAACGCAAAGTAGGTAGGAATTTTGAAGTAGACGTAAAGTTAGATGTGTTTACTAATTATGATGGCGCTGATGAACTAGATGGAACCTTAAATTACGAATCCATATATAAGATTGTAAAAGAGGAAATGTCACAATCACAGAAGCTCATAGAAACTGTAGGATATAATATTAAGAAAAGATTAATTGAGATTTCTACATACAAGATCTTAGGATATGTTAGAATTCGTAAAATCCGACCATTGATGGGTGGAGAAGTTGGAAGTTCAGTTATTGAAATTTATATATAATCAGGATTTACTAAGTTTTCTGAATCTTAGTTATCTAGGATTGGTTCTATTTTCAATTCTCTAAAATATATTGCATTTTCGTTTTTCATTGCGAAATTTTTATTCATAAGGTACGTTTATTTTTGTCATATTTAGTAGCATTTTAAATTTAAGGAGAAAAGAAAAAGTGCTTAGTCTGTGTTATTTTATTTTTAATAGCCTATTTTTAGCCATACGAAAAATAGGAAAAGTACGTGAACTCCGAAATTTTACCAGAGAATCAGCAAATATTAGGTCATCCAAAAGGCCTTTTCATTCTGTTTATGACAGAGTTGTGGGAAAGATTTTCATTTTACGGAATGAAAGCTTTATTGATATTTTATTTAGTAAAATATCACCTATTCTCAGATGCTTCAGGAAATTTAATTGTAGGTAGTTATGCTGCACTCGTGTATGCCATGCCTGTAATTGGTGGTTATATTGCTGACAAGTATTTAGGTTTCAAGAAAGCTGTGATTTTTGGTGCTATTTTATTAGTTCTTGGTCATGCAGGAATGGCATTTGAAGGAAATGCGGCAACTGAATTGGCAGATGGTACTATATCAAGAGATGAAGGAGCTTTACAAATTTTCTTTTTCTCATTATCCCTTATAGTTCTTGGAGTTGGTTTCCTAAAGGCGAATATTTCATCGATTGTAGGAGAGCTATATGAAAAGAATGACCCTAGAAGAGATGGAGGATTTACCATATTTTATATGGGTATAAATTTAGGATCTTTTATCTCCACCCTCTTATGCGGTTGGTTAGGTGAAACATATGGATGGGGATATGGATTTGGTGCTGCAGGGATTGGTATGTTAATAGGATTAGTAACTTTTCTTTATGGTTCTAAATACTTTGGGAACAAGGCAGATCCTAAGAATCCTGAAATGCTTAAAGAGAAGGTATTTGGGATGATAACTAAAGAGTGGCTGATATATCTTATATCAATCTTATCAATAGGAGTAATATGGTTTATTATACAGAATCATTCTTATGTTGAAGGATTATTAATTGGAGCCTCTATTGCTTCTTTAGCGTTTATTATTTATCAATTAACAATAAGTGAAAAAGTAGAAAGAGAGCGCTTAATCGCATTAACCTTATTGATTGTATTTAGTGTAGTTTTCTGGGCTTTATTCGAACAAGCCTATACTTCTCTTAATCTTTTTGCAGACAGATCATTGGATAGAAATATATTAGGATTTGAAGTAAAGGCGTCTAGTTTTCTATCATTGAATGCATTGTTTATCGTTTTATTTGCGCCTGTTTTTGCTTGGTTATGGGTGAAACTAGCTAAAATAAACATGGAACCAAATACTGTAGTGAAATTTGGAATAGCTATTGTATTAGTTGGTTTAGGATTTGGCGCATTGGTGTTAGGTGGAAGTTTAGCAGATGGAGGAAAAGTAGCAGCTATATGGTTAGTTCTAGCGTATTTACTACACACATGGGGAGAATTATGTTTAAGTCCTGTAGGACTATCTTCAGTTACCAAATTATCACCAGTAAGAATAGTGGGATTTATGATGGGAGTGTGGTTTCTAGCCACAGCAGGTGCTGAATATGTTTCTGTTTTACTTGCAAATTTAGCGAGTATTGATACTGCTGGTGGAGAGGTAGCAGATGTGACACAAGCCACGGCAGGATATATTAATCTATTTAAAAAATTATTTTATACAGGAGGTATTATAGGTGTATTCTTATTAGTAATTTCACCTCTTGTAAAAAAGCTAATGCATGGCATTAAATAAAATTTTATCAATTAAATAAGAAAAGAATAAAGTTTATGAGTTCAGCTTCAAATAAATCAATCTTTGATTCCAAAGTATTAGGACACCCATCTGGATTATTTGTATTATTTTTTACGGAGATGTGGGAACGTTTTTCCTATTATGGAATGCGTGCAATTTTAGTTTTATTTCTTATTAGTTCCATAGGAATTGGTGGATGGGATTGGACTAGTGCTGAGGCTTTATCACTTTACGGTACGTATACTGCAATGGTTTATTTAACTCCTATTTTAGGAGGATACTTAGCTGATAAATATCTTGGTTATCGAAAGGCTGTCGTGATTGGAGCCTTGCTAATGACACTGGGACATGCTTCCATGGCATTAGAATTCGCTCAAATTTTCATGTATCTAGGAATAGGTCTATTGATAATTGGTAATGGATTTTTCAAGCCTAATATGACTTCTATAGTATCGGTTATGTATAAGGATACTCCTGAGAAAAAGGATGGAGCATATACCATTTTTTATATGGGAGTAAATGCTGGAGCATTCCTTGGAATTATGTTGTGTGGATATATAGGAGAAAAAGTATCATGGTCATATGGATTTGGTCTTGCTGGTATTTTCATGTTATTGGGTGCATTACAATTTTATTTTGCTCAAGGAATATTTGGAGATATAGGAAAAGCACCTGAACAAAAGAATGTAAAAGAGACTGAAGAAACGAAATTGGAATTTGCAGGAGATAGATTAAATCCTTTCACAACAATAGATGTCATGTTAATTGTCATTTGTGCGTTTATAGGGGTTACTTGGATTATTAATGACCCATTAACTAACATAGGTGGAATAAATTTACTGGAATTTGGAGGAACCGATATAAGTAATTACTATATCTTAACTGGTGTAGTTTTATTTTTATATCTCATAATAAGTAGAATATTAAGATATCCTTCTGTAACGCGAGATCGTATGACGGCTATTGTAATATTTGCTATAATGACTGTATTGTTTTGGGCTTGTTTTGAACAAGCAGGTGGTTCGATGACCATTTTTGCGAGTGATTATACAGGAAGGATCATGTCTGATTCTTGGGCAACTATCTTTAATGTGGCTAACATTTTGATCACCGTTGTTCCTATTGGTATAATTACATGGGTACTATACAAATTATTCCGAAATACATTCGCAAATTATGCATTGTCCAATATTTTTCTTGGATCTAGTTTTGTTATCATTTGGATGATTGTTTTTTGGATGATAAATAGAGATCTTGGGTCTAATGCATATTTAGTTGAATATGATGAGTATACAACTTCTGAAGTAGTTGATGGAGAGACAAAAGAAGAAACTGTAATAGTTACGGCATCTACTGTTGTCCCTCAGGGTGTTGATGTTGTGAAAAACACAACAAAGGTTATTGAGCCTGTTGATATGCGAGTTGGTGATAATCTAAATTTGATAGAAGTAAGAGGTAAATTGTTGTTTTTAGATGAACAAGAATCATTAACAGCAATTGAGAAATTAAATTTAGTTGGACAAGAATCCCCTTTAATTCGAGCTACTGTAACTGAGATAAAAGAAAATGAAGTTGAAATTCCAGCTACTTGGTTCGGTATTTTGAATTCTTTATTTATAATCATGTTCGCACCTCTATTTTCTAAGTGGTGGGAAAGTAAATATAATCCTTCGGCCGCAACAAAATATGGGCTTGGCTTGATATTAGTTGGTGTTGGATTTGCATCATTAATGTATGGTGCATATGGAATTGCTTCAGGAGCAGAATCGGCTTCAGTTAGTATAATATGGCTTATTTTGGCTTATTTGTTCCATACTTTAGGAGAACTCTGTTTATCGCCTGTCGCCTTATCCTATATTAGTAAATTGGTGCCTGCACGTATGATAGCTTTGATGTTTGGAGTCTGGTATGTAGCAGTTGCAATTGGAAATAAAGCAGCAGGAAAAATGGGAGCTTCAATCGAAAAAATTGCAGAAGCTAATAGTTTATCATATTTCTTCATGCTATTAACAGTTGTCCCTATTGTCTTAGGTATAATTGGTATTCTACTAAACCCAGTTATCAAGAAATTAATGCACGGAGTAAAATAAATTTTGGGCTTTAAGCCCAAAAAAGTAAAACAATAAAAATCATTCTTTCCTAGCTTACGTTATAAAGGAAACTTCTTGTTCAACGTTAATAGGGAAGAATGATTAATTTACTTAGACTTGCCGTTATTTTCTTAGCAGGGTACTTTTTGTACATGATTTATCTTTGGTGGAAAGAGAATTATTCAACTGAGGTAGTTTGCCCCCAGTGCGATGGAGAAGGTGTATGGGGATATATGGAGGATGTAGAAGAGGATTGTATTTTGTGTAAAGGAAGAGGAAAAATTGAAAGAGAAGTTTAATGTCATATCGTAATTCTGAAATCCAGTCGGAGTTAATCTTAGCAAAGCATAGCATTGGTCCTGTCGAATTCTTATTGCATCCTTATGGAGGAATGTACTGGGAAAAGTATGCCACTTTGTTTGTTTCTGATGCTCATTTTGGAAAAGTTATGCATTTCAGGAAAAATGGAATTGCTGTACCAACAGCTGCCATTGATGAAAACTGGGAAAAGTTAGATGCAATGATTCAAAGGTTCACCTGTAAAAAAGTCGTATTTTTAGGTGATTTATTTCATAGCGATGAAAATATAGAATGGGATCATTTTATATCCTTGATAAATGTTTATTCCGGAATTGAATTCCAGCTTGTAAGAGGAAATCATGATATTTTAGATGAGGAAAAGTATGCACTCGCTGGAATAAATGTGGTAGAATCTTTAGAGATAGAAGACTTCTATTTTAGCCATCATCCAGAAGATGTAAAAGAAAAATATAATATTCATGGGCATATTCATCCAGGAGTTTTATTAAGAGGAAAAGGAATGGCTAGTAAGAAATTAGCTTGTTTTTATTTTAGTGAAAAACGTGGTATAATGCCGGCATTTGGGAGTTTTACTGGAACAATGCGAGTAGAAGTTAAAGAAGGAGATGCTGTATTTATATTACTAGATGATAGAGTAATTTCAATGTAAATGTGAAAAAATATAAATAGGTATTGCGAAATTAAAAAAGAAAATTAACTTTGCACTCGCTCCGAAAGGAGAGGAGGTACCTTAGCTCAGTTGGTAGAGCAACGGACTGAAAATCCGTGAGTCCCCAGTTCAAATCTGGGAGGTACCACAAAAAGACTCAAGAGAAATCTTGGGTCTTTTTTTGTTATAGATCATCTCCTTTATTTTACATATCCCTTAGCCTTTTATATATCAATGTTATGCGATAAATTGATAGAGTAAATAATTTTGCTTTATAGCTTTTTATTATAACAAAAAATGCATACTTTTGCGGTCCGAAATTTTTCGGAATAACCTCTATCCAAAGTCTATTTTATTGATTTTAGGATATACAAATTTTCTTACTCATGGATAATAATGAGAAAGATCCTGTAGAAAAAGTACAGGAAGAAGTTGTTCAAGAAACAACTGAAACAGTAGTAGCAGAAGAAACAGCTACTGAAGAAACAACATCTGAGGCTGCAGAACCCGTAGTCGAAAAAAAGAAAAAAGCATTCGAAATTCCACCTGAGCGTCAAACTCCACATGATGATTTTGACTGGTCTATAGGTAATAAGAATACTTTAGCTTACACAGCAGATGAAATAAGCAAATACAAATCAGCTTACGAAGAAACAATGACTTCTGTTGCAGAAAACGAAGTTGTTCTTGGTGTAGTTACTTCCATTACAGATGGAGATGTTGTATTAAACATTAATTACAAGTCTGACGGACTTGTTTCTCTTTCTGAATTTAGAGATACTCCTGACCTAGCAGTTGGAGATTCTGTAAAAGTTTATGTAGAGAATCAAGAAGATGAAAGAGGACAATTGATCCTTTCAAGAAGAAAAGCTAAATTAATCCAAGCATGGGATGATATAGTTGATTCTTATGAAAATGGAACAATTATAAAAGGTACAATCGTAAGTAAAACTAAAGGTGGTTTGATTGCAGATTGTAACGGATTAGAAACTTTCTTACCTGGATCACAAATTGATATCAAACCAATCATCGATTATGATTCATATGTTGGAAAAACAATGGAATTCAAGGTTGTTAAAATCAATGAAACAATCAAAAATGCCGTAGTTTCTCACAAAGCATTAATAGAAAGTGACTTAGCAGAACAAAGAGAAGCAATAATCTCTGGTTTAGAGAAAGGTCAAGTACTAGAAGGTACGGTTAAAAACATTACTGATTTCGGTGCATTTATGGACTTAGGTGGTGTTGATGGTCTACTATATATTACAGACATTTCTTGGGGTAGAATTAGTCACCCGAATGAAATTCTTTCTTTAAATGATAAAGTGAATGTTGTTGTTCTTGATTTTGATGAGAACAAGAAAAGAATTTCTTTAGGTCTTAAGCAATTACACCCTCATCCATGGGATGTATTAGCAGAAGAGATCAAAGAAGGAACTACTGTTAAAGGTAAAATTGTAAACATTGAAGATTATGGTGCATTTATTGAAATCGCATCAGGTGTTGAAGGTCTTGTTCACGTAAGTGAGGTAAGTTGGAGTAATCAACCAGTTAACGCTAGAGAATTCTTTAAATTAGGAGATGAGCATGAAGCTAAAGTTGTAACTATTGATAGAGAAGAAAGAAAAATGTCTTTATCTATTAAGCAACTTTCTGAAGATCCTTGGGGTCAGATCGCTAATAAATATCCTGTTGAATCTAGACATACAGGTCAGGTTAAAAACCTTACACCTTATGGAGTATTCGTAGAATTAGAAGAAGGTATTGGTGGAATGGTTCACATTTCTGATCTTTCTTGGACTAAGAGATATGGTCACCCTTCTGAGTTTACAAAAGTAGGACACGACATAGAGGTTGTTATCTTAGATATCGATAATGACAGTAGAAAATTATCTCTTGGACACAAGCAGATTGAAGAGAATCCTTGGGATACTTTCGAAAATGTATTCCCTATCGGGTCTTATCATGAAGCAACTCTTGTTAAGAAAGATGACAGAGGTGGTGTAGTTCAATTACCATATGGTCTTGAAGCTTATGCTCCAGGTAGACACCTTAAGAAGGAAGATGGTAGTACTGTAAGTGTTGATGAAACACTAACTTTCAAAGTAATCGAGTTTAACAGAGACGATAAGAGAATTTTAGTTTCTCATACTAGATACGTAGATGATATCAACAGAGAAGCTGATGCGGAAGTGAAGAAAGAGAAGAGAAAAGAAACAGATAGAGTAAGAAAATCTGTTAAGAAAACTCAGATGAACGTAAAGGCTTCTACTCTTGGTGAACTTGATGTGTTTACTCAACTTAAAGAGCAAATAGAAGACGCTCCTAAGGCAGCAGCTCCTAAGAAAGAAGAACCTAAAAAGGAAGCTCCTAAGAAAGAGGAACCTAAGGTAGAAGCTCCTAAGGCGGCAGCTCCTAAGGCAGAAGGTAAGCCTGATGATTTGAAGAAGATTGAAGGAATCGGTCCTAAAATTGCTGAGAAATTAGCTGCTAAAGATATTACTACTTTTAGTAGATTAGCTGAAGCATCTTTTGATGAATTAAAGGCAATTTTGGATGAAGCAGGAAGTAGATACAGAATGCATGATCCTACAACTTGGCCAGATCAGTCTAAACTTGCTGCTGAAGGTAAGTGGGAAGAGCTTGATAAATTACAAGACGAATTGAAAGGTGGTAGAAAGTAATCACCTTACAATGAAGTATTAGAATAAAGCCCTTTTCCGTTAATTTCGGAGAAGGGTTTTTTATTTTTAAAATTAATAATTAGATAAAAAGAGAGTAGTGAAGGCATCCATTATTACAATAGGTACGGAAATACTAATTGGGCAAATTATTGATACCAATTCAGCGTTCTTAGGGGAAAAACTTGGAGAAGCTGGCGTAGAAGTCGTGTCAAGATTTTCTGTCAGTGATAGAAAAGAAGATATGTTGAAAGCATTTTCAAGAGCCCAAGAAGATGCCGATTTTGTTATTATGACTGGCGGTTTAGGCCCAACTAAAGATGATATTACTAAAAAAGTCTTAGCAGAGTATTTTGGTCGAGAGATGTATTTTGACAAGGAGCAATACGAGATCCTAAAATCCTTTTTCGAACGAATCCAAAGACCAACAACCGATGCTCATAAATTACAATCTTATTTTCCTGAGAATACTATATTCTTTAGAAATAAGATGGGCACAGCTCCAGGAATGCTGTTTAACTTTGGGGACACCCAATTTATAAGTATGCCAGGCGTACCTTATGAGATGAAACATATCGTGGAAACTCATGTGCTCCCTTTTATCCTAGCAAAAAGAAAAACGCATATTTTTCATCAGACGATTCAAACTGCAGGATGCGGAGAAAGTGTTTTAGCAGAAATGATAGAAGATATAGAGGATAATTTAGCACCTCATCTTTCTCTTGCTTACCTACCAAGTTTAGGTAAAGTGCGAATACGAATTTCAGGGACAGGGACAGATAAAGCAGAACTAGAAAGTGAAGTGATGGATCTTGCAAACAGGATTGAATCTCGTGTTGAAAAGTTTGTATTTGGTAGAAATATGGATACTTTAGAAAGCAAATTGGGAGAAATCCTAAAAGAAAAGTCCAAAACTATAGGCTGTGCAGAAAGTTGTACTGGTGGAAATATTTCTAAACTTATTGCATCAGTACCCGGTTCTTCTGCGTACTTCGAAGGAAGCGTAATTAGCTATTCATATGGTCTTAAAGAGGATCTATTAGATGTAAAAAATGCAACACTTTTAGAATTTGGAGCAGTGAGTGAAGAAGTAGTAAAAGAAATGTTGTCAGGAGCTCTTCAGCATTTAAAGACCGATTATGCTATAGCAGTGAGCGGAATAGCTGGCCCTACAGGAGGGACACCCACTAAACCAGTTGGTACTATTTATGTTGGAGTAGGTAGTAAAGAAAAGGTATATGTGAAGCGATTGCAATTAACGAAAAACAGGGAAAAGAATATAGAATATACGTCTTATGCTGCATTAAATTTCATGAGATTGTTTATTCTTAACAGATTATAATAAACAAATTACTTGCATTTGCAATTAATATATTAATTCACTGACGAATTATAAAAAAGCTTAAAAGAATAAAATATCTTTGTGCTAGAAAACTAAATAATAATGGCTGTAGTAGATCTTATCATGCCCAAAATGGGTGAAAGTATAATGGAGGCAACAATTTTAAAATGGCTTAAAAATGTTGGCGATAGTGTTGAACTTGATGAAGCAATTTTAGAAATAGCTACAGACAAAGTAGACTCTGAAATTCCATCACCAGTAGAAGGGACTATTACAGAAATATTGTTTTCAGAAAATGATATTGTAGAGGTAGGCAAAGTGATTGCTAAGATTTCTACAGCAGGAGCAGATGTTGAGCCTGTTCCATCTCCAGCGGTACAAGAACCACAGGTAGTTGAGAAAAATGAGCCAGCTCCAGCTGCAGTTCCTAGTCAAGAAGTTATAGAAAAAGTTGTTGCACCTCTTGCACAAGCTCAGCCACCACAGGATTTTTCTTCTTCTGATAGATTTTATTCTCCATTAATTAAGAACATAGCAAAAAAGGAAAATATTTCTATAGCTGTTCTTGACTCTTTACCTGGCTCAGGAAAAGATAATAGATTAACTAAAAAAGATTTATTAGCATTCATCGCTGCTAAATCTAATCAAGCTAGTGGTAATATTCCTCATCCGGCAACGAATCCATCTACACCTAGTTCTGCACAAGCAGCTCCTAAACAAGCTGCTCCACAGCATAAAACTGCACCCGCTCCTAGCGTTTCAGTTTCAGGTTCAGATGAAATTGTGCAGATGGACAGAATGAGGAAGATGATTGCAGATCATATGGTTATGTCTAAGCGTACTTCCCCTCACGTTACATCTTTCGTTGAAGCAGATGTTACAAATATTTGGAATTGGAGAAATGCAAATAAGAAAAAATTCATGGAGATGTATGGTGAGAAATTGACTTTCACTCCTATCTTCATGGAAGCTGTAGCAAAGGCAATTAGAGATTTTCCTAACATAAATGTCTCTGTTAAGGATGATAATATCATTATCAAAAAAGACATTAATATAGGTATGGCAACAGCGCTTCCTTCTGGAAACTTGATAGTTCCAGTTATTAAAAATGCTGACTACCTTAATTTAGCAGGTCTTGCAAAATCTGTAAATGATCTTGCAAACAGAGCTAGAATAAATAAACTAAAACCTGACGAAGTTCAAGGCGGTACATTTACGCTAACAAATGTTGGAACTTTTGGAAATGTAATGGGAACTCCTATTATTAATCAACCTCAAGTTGCAATTTTAGCAGTGGGAGCAATTCGTAAAAAACCAGCAGTAGTGGAGACAGAATACGGAGATCTAATTGCGATCAGATATATGATGTTTCTATCTCATTCCTATGACCACAGAGTTGTTGATGGATTTTTAGGTGGATCATTCGTGAAAAGAGTAGCGGATTATTTAGAAGCTTTTGATCCTAATCAAACAATCTAGCGTAACTTAAAATAAAGTACCTTGCTCAGGCAGTGGATATAATCGAAAGGATTTTCTGTGATGACTGCAAGTTCCTTGCTTAATTATAGCTTGACGGTGTGCTTTTGTTGGGTAGCCTTTATTTGTATTCCAAGAGTAAAATGGAAATTGTGAATGAAGATTTTCCATGTATTCATCTCTATAGGTTTTCGCTAAAACCGATGCTGCTGCAATAGATAGATATTTCCCATCTCCTTTTATTATACAATGATGAGGAATGTCCTTATATGAATGGAATCTATTCCCATCGATTAGTAATTGATCAGGTGTTTTATTAAGCTTTCCAACCGCCCTTTGCATAGCGGTAATACTCGCATTTAGAATATTTATTTTATCAATTTCTTTCTCGTATACAAAAGAAACAGCATAAGAAACAGCTTCCTTTTCTATGACTTTTCGTAAGGACATTCGCTGTTTTTCAGTCAGCTGTTTACTGTCATTAAGAATTTCATTGTTCCATCCTTGAGGCAAAATAACTGCTGCCGCAACTACTGGTCCTGCAAGACAACCTCTTCCTGCCTCATCACAGCCCGCTTCGGATATACCGGACGTGTGATAAGGCAGTAAGTTCGTTTTATTTTTCATCCAATCCTGGATTTCTTTTTAAGAATTCATCATATAATAGAGTGTGACGACTTTCCATGGGGATTTTCCATCCATCAATAAAAACTTGCTCTATTGTTGTTTTCGTTTCAAAAGGATCACCATCACAGATAAATAAATTCGCCGTTTTTCCATCTTCTATACTTCCATGAGTACTTTCCAAACCGAAAATCTTTGCTGAATTTATAGTGATAGCTTTTACAGCTTCTTTTGTTCCCATTCCATATGCAGCGGCAAAACCAGCATTGTATAATAGGTTTCTCACATTTTCATTTTCACTTGTTTGAATAGCAACTAAAACTCCAGCTTTCTGTAATACACCTGCATTTTTATAAGCTGTATCGTACGCTTCAGATGGCCTACTCGGCATGCTTAAAACAGGTCCCGCAATAACTGGTATTCCTGATTTAGCAATAGAATCGGCAATCATATATCCTTCACGTACACCAGCTAAAACCCCATCTACCTCATTTTTCTTTATCCACTTTATAGCACCTAAAATATCGTTTTTCGAATTACAATTCACAACGACTTTCATGTTTTTACCTATAGCTGCACGCATTGCCTCTAGTTCAGGATTATAATCCAAATCATCTCCTGCCTCTTCATAAAGTTTTGTATAAGTGACAGCCTTTTCCCAGTAATCATTCAGCTTTTTAATTTCCTTGTCCGAATCTTTTTTGATATCCTCTTCACTTCTTCTATCCCACCATCCTCTTTTACCAGTGTTAGGATAGTTTACCATTAATACTTGAACTCCTGTACTCATTTGTTTTGGGGTGTACCCCCAAAGGTCGATGACCGCAGCTGTTCCGGGAAAGATTCCTCCTTGCGGTGCGCTTAGTACTGTGGTTACTCCACTAACTCTTGTTACGGGAATAAGTACCGAATTTGGATTAACCGCAGTTAATGACTTCATCTGAGGGGTAAATTCCCCTAGTTCGTTTGCATCTCTAGTTAATGATACTGCACCAATTTCGTTTAGACCTAATGTTGTACCACTGTCTATAAATCCAGGATAAACTCTCTTGCCTGTGCAATCTATTCTTTTTGCATCAGCAGGTGCTGTTACATTTCCTACCTGTCTTATTTTACCATCTTGAATAAGAACGGATCCGTTCACAACTCCTTTAGTGACTGTGTGAATTTCAGCATTTTCTAATATGAAAGTTCCATACTCACCTTTTCCCACCATTTGACTCATTGCACAAAGTGTGAAAAATAAGCATGTTATTGTTGTATATAGTTTGATCAATTTCATGTTACTCATTTTTAGTTTTTGTGGTTGTAAAAGAATAAGTGTTGAAAGTTTGCCACGCTGACTCCATGCATGCACTTATCATGGTCATGCGTATCTACATGCATGTATGTTGGGATAGATGCTTTTGGATCAATATCAACACGCATATCTTCAGGATCTTCATTAATGTCAAATCTCACTACTCCGTCAACGATAGTATATTCAGGAATTGCGTAAATAGATAATGGGTGATTGTTGAAAATCACCACATCTCCTTCTTTTCCATTTTCTAGAGAACCTACTCTATCATCTATTCCTAATTGTTTAGCGGGATTTAGAGTGATAAGTTTTAATGCTTCTTCATCAGTAAGGTCGCCGTATTTCTGTGATTTTGCAGCCTCGTGATAAAGATGTCTGATAAGTTCTCCTGAGTCACTGTTGATACTAGTTAAAACACCATTTTTAGTAAGGATTGCAGCATTATATGCTGTACTATAATACACCTCAAATTTATAAGCCCACCAATCTGAAAATACTGAAGCTCCTGCTCCCCATTCTGCTAATTCCGGAGCTACTTTGAAGCCTTCGTTAACGTGTTGGAAAACCAGTTTGCTAACGCCAAAATCTCCACAAACATCCATCAACATTAATATTTCATCTGCTCTATATGAATGGCAGTGGATGATGATTTCACCATCTAGAATATCTGCCATTGTTTCCATACGTTTGTCATACATAGGTGGTTTTTTACTTTTTCCTCCATTGAAATCAGCCCAAGCTTTCTTGTACTTTTGTGCTTCCGCGAATGAATTTCTTATGACTTGTTCTACTCCCATTCTTGTAGCAGGAACAATCTCATTTCCTTCTCCATGCACTCTCATTGGGTTTTCACCCAAAGCAAATTTGATCGTTCTTGGTGCACCTTCCATTCTCAACATCTCTGGATCATCTTCACCATATCTATGTTTCATTGTTTCACACTCTCCGCCTATAGCATTTGCACTACCATGCATAGCATGCGAAATCGTAACTCCTCCAGCTAATGCTCTATAAATTCCCACATCATATGGATCAATTGCGTCCCCTACCCAAACTTGTGCTGTATTAGGTGCCGTTGCTTCATTTACCGTAGATATGCCTATGTGTGAATGTGCATCAACTATTCCGGCCATAACATATTTGCCTTTTGCATCGATTACTTTTACACCATTAGGCGCAGAAATTCCTTTTGCTATATTTTTGATAATGCCGTCTTTTATATAGATATCATGATCTTCCAAAACACCATTTGTAATAGTAATAACAGTTCCTCCTGTTATTAATATATCTCCTTTATCTTGCCCTTTTACTCCCACAAAAAAGAAAAGGAAAGAACATATTATTGTTATTGTTTTTTTCATTTTATTATTTTTTCGGATTTGATAATTTTGTTCCTTCTACAGGGAATGTTCCAAAACCCCCTACCGAAATACTACCATCCATAGTTTCTCCATCTATTTTGACAGAAGTGTCCATATTTAGGCTTGCTCCACCTTGTTCAATTGTCATGCTAAAAGTTAATAAATCTCCATCTAGTTCTACATTTTCTAGTGTATATTCATCTCCTTCATCGTCTATTAAGACACCTGAATATTCCTCATCGTTCTTTTTAATTCTAATAGTCGCATTTTGCTCCTCACCTGGAATTTTTGCAACTATATCCCATGATCCTTCTATATCAACTTTAGCATCTGGATCTCCTTTCTCTTTTTTCTTTTTCTTCTTGATCTCATGCTTGTACATTTTACCTTCTACTATGGTGTAAACTATATTCGTTTCTTTCTCGAATAATTCTCCATTTGTTAAAATAATATTAGCTAACTTATTTCTTTCTACACTTCCTGTAATATCTGAAATGCCAAGGATTTTAGCAGCATCCATAGTAAATGACTTTAATACATCATCCTTTGTAAGGCCATTGTCAAGAAGTATTTTTACTTTCTTATTTAAGTCGCCTGGCTTGGTCTCTAATAATGAAAAACTAAAAGGGATATTATTTTTCTTGCATTCTGAAGCAAGCATTTGATATTCCATTATCGCTTTTTTCTTTCGATCAATTAGAGCCTGTTCTTTTTCTGCAATTACCTTAGTACTGTCTTTTTCTTCTTTTATACTTTCAGGTAAGTCAAGTGAAAGTAATACCGGCATGCCTGTCGATTTAATTCTACTTATGTTAGATCCCATTTGCCTAACTTCTGTCAAAATCATATTGCTTTTTAAGTCCTTATTTAAAGTCAAAGCTCTACTAACATCTAAAGATTTTTCAGCTCTAAAGTAAAAATCCATTTTCTTATCTATAACTGGATATAACGCCTGGATTTGTTCAGGATAAGCTGGACGATCTAGCCCTAATGGACTGCTTTCATATTGAGCTTCATATTTTTTTGCATACTCCGCTTGTTTAAATAGTTCCCTATGTTTTGTCATTACAGCTATGACAGTACTAGGGAATACTCTTCCTTGTGCGCTTTGGAATGAGCCATACATGCTCGTGTTCTTTTTCACATATGGAATTGGTTCTTCGTCTTTTAATAAAACAATAGAACTTTGACCACTTAGCATTCTTCCTCTAGGTAATACATGAGTTACAGCAAATCCTGCTTTTCTCAATTTGCTAACGGAAGAATCATCTAATTTTAATGATTCATGTACATTTGCTTGTGGTGTAACTCCAGCTCTATCATAACCTGGATTTCCTGGATTTTTAGCTCTTTCAGGACGACCCTTATTTTCAGGTTTTGGAATACCAGTGTGTGAACCGGCATCTATAAAAGCAGGATAAGCATATAGACTATCTGCTGAAATAACAACTGCATCCTTTGGATAATTTTTAGAAGTTGTAATGCTTTCTACAATTCCTTTTCTAATTACTATGCTAACCTTTTTGGGCGAAAGCCCTGCCTTTTCCGTTAACATCACATTTTCTATCACCAAATGATCACTAATGTGTATATCATCTGGAGATTGTGCTTGTAAATTTATACATGCTATTACCATATAGAATAGAATGCATGAAATTATTCTTCTCATATTTTGATTAATTTGGATGGAAAATTAATAAAAAATAATCTGCATTTAAGTTTATTTTCGATTGAAGACTAAAAACAATCTAAAAATGTAGGAAATATTACTACTGATTAATGATTCTCAGAATTTTGTTAAAATATTTAATGTATAATTTGTTATCTGCCTTGTAATTAAAACCTGATTACTTAGTACTTTCGCAGTATGGATAAAAAAGACATTAAATATACTGCCATTCATTATCAAGATTACTTACAGTTAGATAAAATTGTAGGAGCTCAGGACTTGAGATCAGTAGAGGCAGGAGAACCTGCTCACGATGAAATGTTGTTCATTATTACACATCAAGTGTATGAGCTATGGTTTAAGCAAATAGTACATGAATTGCATGCAATTATTGATGATTTCGATGATGGTAAAGTGGATGAGAGAAATATAGGAATTTCTGTTTCAAGATTAGATAGAGTTCTTAAAATACAAGGTTTACTTATAGAACAAATAGAGGTGATGGAAACAATGACTGCCCTTGATTTTCTAGAGTTTAGATCATATTTATTTCCTGCTTCTGGATTCCAAAGTATCCAATTTAGAGAGATTGAAATATTACTTGGTTTAAGAAGGAGAGACAGAGAAAATTATTTGGATGCTCCTTATGATGTTGTATTTAATGATAAAGCAAAAGAGAATATTAAAAATTTAGAGTCTGGGGAAAACCTATTTACGTTAATTGAAGATTGGTTAGAACGTACACCATTTTTAAATTGGGAAGGATTTGATTTTATAAGTCAGTATAAAGAATCTGTTTCTAAGATGTTTGCTTCGGAAAAAGAAGCTATTCTTAAAACTACCATTTTAAGTGAAAAAAATAAAAAAGCTCGGTTAGAAAATTTAGAGCATAGTCATTCTTACTTTTTACAGGTATTATCTCCTATAAAACATCAAGAGCAAATTGATAATAGTACTTTGAAATTAAGTTATAAAGCTTCCATTTCAGCATTGATGATTAATCTATATAGAGAAGAGCCGATTTTATGGCAACCATTTAATTTATTAAGAAAATTAGTTGAAGTAGATCAACAGTTTACCGTTTGGAGAAATAGACATGCCCAAATGGTGATGCGAATGCTAGGAAACAAAATGGGAACTGGAGGGTCGTCTGGACATAAATACCTTAAAAAGACGGCAGATAAGCATCATGTTTTCAGAGATTTCTATCATATTGCAACTTTACTTGTCCCTAGACAGAATATTCCGGTTTTACCGGAAGAATTAGTAAAATCTTTGAGTTTTTATTTTTCAAATAAATAAATGTCATATTCCCATATCATAGATAAAGTCTACCCTGGTAAAGTGCTGTTGTTTGGAGAATATACTGTGATCCATGGTGGAGACTCTGTGGCAATTCCATTATATAAAAAGACAGCAAATTGGGACTATGATGATTTAGAATTTGAATCAAGAGACACAATAGATAAGTTTATTGACTTTCTTGTATTAAATGGAATAGGTGAAGTAAAGTTGGAGTCGTTTAGTAAAGAATGGAAAAAAGGATTGTTCTTATATTCAAATATTCCCATAGGATATGGCGCAGGAAGTAGCGGTAGTCTTGTAGCTGCAATCTATGATTGTTTTATGAATCATACACATAAATCAACTATTGATTTAAGAAAGGTGTTCATTAAAATGGAAAACTACTTTCATGGAAGTTCTTCTGGTCTTGACCCATTGGTTTCGTTTCTAGGAAAAGCGATACATGTAGAGAAAGATAAAGTACATCAAATAGATGGTGATTTTCCCATTCTCGACAATCTATACCTATGGGATTCAGGTATAGGTAGAAAAACTGCACCCCTTGTAAAATGGTATAAAGAGCAATTAGATAAAGGGATGAAACATAGTGTAAATGGAGAACTTCTCCCTTTAAATAAATCCCTTATATTTTCTTTTTTGCACTCATTAGAAAATGATTTTGAACTTGCCTTTAAGGCAGTTGAGAATTTCCAAACTACTTATCTTATTCCAATGTTTCCTCATTCTATAAAACAGAGGTTGAATAGAATCAAACACGAATATTCTGCTTCATATAAATTATGTGGAGCGGGAGGAGGAGGGTTTTACCTCATTTATACAAACAATAAAGAAATACGTAATGAAACAAATATTATCCCTTTAACAAATTAATAGTTGAAGAGATAATATTTGTTTCATTCTTAGATTTATAATTCTGGTGGAATTGGAGGAGTGATATCAGGAGTGTCTTCTATAAACCCATCACTATTAAATGGTCTAGGTCCAATTAATCTTTCCACATCACTTTTCAATAATACTTCTTTGTCAAGTAATTGACGAGCTAATGCTTCAAGTTCATCTCTTCTTTCTATTAGTAAATTTTGTGCACGAATATATTGCTCTTCAACCATTTTACGTACTTCTTCATCTATAAGACTCGCTGTCTCATCCGAATAAGGTTTGTTGAATTGGTCATTCTGCATTCCATAAAACGATACATTTCCTACTTTCTCGTTCATTCCATATATAGCAATCATGCTATAAGCCATCTTTGTAACCTGGTCCAAGTCACTCTGCGCTCCTGTAGAGATCTTGTCAAAAATTATTTTTTCTGCAGCTCTTCCACCAAAAGTCATACACATTCTATCCAATAAAGCTTCTGTTCTTGTAATATACTCTTCTTTCGGACGATACTGAGCATATCCTAATGTGCCTATCCCCCTTGGAACTATTGTAACTTTAACTAATGGAGATGCATGTTCTAAAAACCAACCACAAACAGCATGACCGGCTTCATGGTATGCAATGATTTCTTTTTCGTTTGGCGAGATTAATTTATTCTTTTTCTCTAATCCTCCTATAACTCTATCTAATGCAAAATTAAAATCATCCATATCTACAAATGATTTATTTCTTCTAGCTGCAACCAATGCAGCCTCATTACATACATTTGCAATCTCCGCCCCCGCAAATCCAGGTGTCATTTCTGCCAGAACATCTGGCTTCATTTCACTCGCAGTTTTTATATTCTTCAGGTGGACTTTGAATATAGCTTCTCTACCTTTTAAGTCAGGTCTATCAATTCCTATTTGTCTGTCGAATCTTCCAGGTCGCATTAATGCCGAATCTAAAATATCATGTCTATTTGTAGCCGCCATCAGGATTACACCTTTGTCTGTAGAGAAACCATCCATCTCAACTAATAGCTGATTCAATGTATTTTCTCTCTCGTCATTTCCTCCTTGCATTGCTCCTCTGCCTCTTGCTCTACCTATGGCATCAATCTCATCAATAAATACGATACATGGAGCCTTTTCTCTTGCTTGCTTAAATAGATCTCTTACTCTAGATGCACCCACTCCAACAAACATTTCCACAAAATCAGATCCTGAAATACTAAAGAATGGAACACCTGCTTCTCCAGCAACAGCCTTTGCCAAAAGCGTCTTACCTGTACCCGGAGGGCCAACCAATAAAACTCCTTTTGGTATTTTACCACCTAATGAAGTATATTTTTTAGGAGTCTTCAAGAAATCTACAACTTCCATCACTTCTTCCTTAGCTTCATCTAAACCCGCAACATCTTGGAAAGTTACATTAACCTTAGAATTCGCGTCAAAAAGAGATGCCTTCGATTTTCCAATATTAAAAATTTGGGCTCCAGCCCCTCCTCCTCCTCCGCCAACACGACGCATAAAGTATACCCATAAACCTATGATTATGAATAATGGAATTAACCAACTTAATATTTGAGGTAGAAAATTATGCTTTGTAGTATGCACAGGATCAAGGATAATGCTTCCAGATTCTTGATTTAATCTATTTATTCGCTCTTCAAAGTTTCCTATATCTCCAATTTGAAAATTGAATTGTGGTGCTTTTTGAGTTAAGGCAGTTACTTTTATCTCATGATTAGACTTTCCTTTTTCGTTTAGAAAGACTTGAACTAGTTTTTCATTGACGATTTCTACTTTTTCAATCTCACCATTTTCAGCCATTCTGAAAAAACCTTCTATTGTAGTAGTCTCTCCGTTTTTTGAACTATATAATAATATATTAAAAACGATTACAGCAAAAAACAATAGGGCAGCTAGCAAATAGGTGTTGTTTCCTAATTTTCCAGGCTTTTTATCTTTATTATTTGGATTTTCTTGACTCATATTTTTCTTCTTACCAGACTATTAAACGACTTAAGGTAATTTTCGTTTGTTTATTTGCTATATATTTTGATATTCAGTGATTTCGGCATCACTCCATAAATCCTCTAATTCATAGAATTTTCTAGATTCAGGGTAAAAGATGTGCACAATTACATTGAAATAATCAACTAAAACCCATTGTCCATTATCTTTTCCTTCTGTATGATTAGGCAATAGACCTAATTCATCTTTCACTTTCTTATGTACCTTTCCCGAAATTGCTTTTACTTGTGTAGACGAATCTCCTTCACAGACAATAAAAAAATCTGATGGCGAAGCTTCAAGTTTTCTTAAATCAAGCTTTATAACATTTTTCCCTTTTACATCTTGAATGGAATCTACTATTAGATTACACAACTCTTCGACAGCGCTTACTTTTTTAGCTTTGTTCAATATCTATTTTTTATTTCTTTTATTATACCTTAGCCCAAATATAACTATTCTAGCAACGGACTTTTAATCATATGGAGTTTTATCCTATTCATTTCGACAAACTTAGCTCTACTAATGATTATTCTATAGAATTGTTATCAAAAAGTAATCCAATCGAAGGAACTGTCATTTCGACGTATAATCAGCAATCTGGAAAAGGTCAGATTGGCAGAGAATGGTTTTCTGATGTGAATAATAATATTACATGTAGTGTTATTCTTAGGCCACACTTTTTATCAGTAGATAAACTTTTTTACCTGAACATCATTCTTAGTCTTGCTATTCAAAATAGTTTAGCAAAGGTAACGAATAAAGAATTTCAAATTAAGTGGCCTAATGATATTTATTTTCAAAATAAGAAAATAGCAGGTCTATTAATAAATCAATTTATACAAGGAACATATGTAAATGCTAGTGTTTTTGGCTTTGGAATAAATGTTAATCAAATAGAATTTCCTTCTGAAATTCCTAATCCTACTTCACTTTCTATAATGGAAAATAAACAATTTGATTTGGAAGAGATTCAATATTTAGTACTGAATGAGCTTAGCAATTATTATGAACTTTTACGCAATAGGGCATTTATAGAGCTGAAAAAAAAATATCTCAATTCATTATATGGTAGAGGTGAAATACATTCTTTTTTACACTTAGAAGATAATAAATCATTTGATGCTGAAATACTTGGAATTGACAACTTTGGCAGATTGGCACTTAATTCGGAAGGGCGAGTCAGTAATTATGAATTAAATCAAATTAAGTTAATTCTGAAAACAAATTAGCACTCTTGTTTTGTTTAACATTGAATCAAAAAAAGTTAAACAAAACATAAACAATTTTGTTTTTCTTTTTGTTTCTCAGTTTACAATTGTCTATTTTAGACGCATATTAAAATTATCAATGTCGAAAATAATAATCATAGGTTCTGGTTTTGCTGGACTTTCCAGTGCAGCTTATCTTGCGAAAGAAGGACATGATGTTACTGTTATAGAGAAAAACGAAGGCCCAGGAGGAAGAGCCAGTCAATTTGTAGAAAAGGGATTTACCTTCGACATGGGTCCTTCATGGTATTGGATGCCGGAAGTGTTTGAAAATTTTTACAAGCATTTTGGTAAAACAGCTTCTGATTTCTATAATCTAAAAAGGCTTGATCCTTCTTATAGGGTTTTCTTTAAAAATAATAAAACAGTTGATGTCCCAGCTGGAGAAGATGCCGTAATTGATCTTGTAGAATCAATGGAAAAAGGAGCAGGTCAAAAACTACGTACTTTTTTGGCGGAAGCCAAATACAAATACGAAGTTGGAATGAATGAATTCGTATGGAAACCAAGCCATGGATTAAGTGAATTTATCGACCTGCGAATAGCAAGAAGTGCTATGAAGTTAGAAATGTTTTCCTCTATTTCCTCATCGATTAGGAAACTTTTTAAGAACCCCATGATAATAGAACTGCTTGAATTTCCTGTGCTATTTTTGGGCGCAAAGCCCGAAAAAACACCAGCTCTATACAGCCTTATGAATTATGCTGATATCACTTTAGGTACTTGGTATCCTGAAGGCGGTATGTATGAAATTTCTAAAGCTATGTATAAAATTGCTATGGATCAAGGAGTAAAATTTCATTTTAATGAAACGGTTTACAAAATAAATACAGAAAACAATATTGCAACAACAGTTTCTACTTCCGCTTCGCAATATCAAGCAGACTATGTTATTGCCAATGCAGATTATAATCATGTGGATACGCACCTTCTTGATCAATCTTCAAGAAACTATTCAGAGAAATATTGGGATAAGCGTGTAATGGCTCCTAGTTCACTACTATTTTATCTAGGAATAAATAAAAAGATTACAGGTCTTACACATCATAATTTGTTTTTTGATGAAGACTTTAATACGCATGCTGATGAAATATATGAGAACCCACAGTGGCCATCAGCACCTTTATTCTATACTTGTGTTCCCTCTAAATCCGATGATCAAGTCGCTCCGGATGGAATGGAGAATGTCTTTTTGCTTATACCACTTGCTCCAGGACTAGAAGATAGTGAAGTAAAAAGAGAAGAAAACTTTAAAGCAGTCATGAAAAGGCTAGAAGAAAAAACGGGTGAGTCGATAGAACCACATATAATATATAAGAGGTCTTTTGCAATGAATGATTTCCAATCGAGATATAACTCTTACAAAGGTAATGCTTATGGTTTAGCCAACACACTAAAACAAACAGCTTTCCTAAAACCCAAATTACGTAATAAAAACATCAAGAATCTATATTATACAGGTCAACTTACAACACCAGGTCCTGGTGTTCCGCCTTCTATTATATCAGGTTGTGTTGTTGCTAAAGAAATATTAAAACAGACGTTATGATAAGTTTATATAATGATTCATGTGAGCAATGTAGTAAATTGATTACTAATAAATACAGCACCTCATTTTCATTGGGCATCAAAATGTTTGACCCCAAATTCAGAACTCCTATATATAATATATATGGTTTCGTTCGTTTCGCTGATGAAATAGTAGATACTTTTCATAACCATGACAAGAAAAGTTTACTTGATCAATTTAGAAGAGATACACATGAAGCTATTGAAAGAAAACTAAGCTTGAGTCCAGTTTTGCATTCTTTTCAGAAAACAGTTCATGAATATAACATAGAACCAGAATTGATAGATGCCTTTCTTGATAGTATGGAAATGGATTTAGATAAAACGGACTATGAATGGCAGACATATAATAAGTACATATATGGAAGTGCTGAGGTAGTTGGACTAATGTGCTTAAAAGTATTTACAGAAAATAACGAGGATCTTTATAATAAATTAAAAGAGCCGGCTCGTAAACTTGGTTCTGCTTTTCAAAAGATTAATTTCTTAAGAGATATAAAGAGTGATTTCGAAGAAAGAGGAAGAACATATTTCCCAGGATTGGATTATGCAAGTTTTAATAATCTAGAAAAAAAGGAAATAGAAGAAGATATCTCTAAGGATTTTGCAGCAGGTTATGCAGGAATTACACAATTGCCAAAAGGATGTCGACTTGGGGTTTATTTGGCGTATATATATTATGTAAACTTGTTTAAGAAAATCAAACTTGCATCGGCGAGTACATTAGCAGAAGAAAGAGTTAGGGTAGCAGATTCTAAAAAGCTTTATTTATTATTAAGTAGTGCTGTAAAAAATAGCCTGAATCTTCTTTAATATTTTGGGTGTCCCCAAAGTTTTATCTTGCTAAGTCATTGGTGGAAAAGCGTGGGAAATACCCTAATTAGAGCTGTTTGCACGGAAAGTGAATAAAAAGTAAAAATTCTTTAAAAAAAGTTTGAATTTATTAGTTTGGGTTGGGACCCAAATTTCCAAATTTATATTGGTGAAATGAATGGGTTGTGGTGCTAAAAGAGGGAGAATGAGAGAAAGTTCAGAAGCCTCAAAAGAGTATCAAAAAAAAGATAAAAATATTTCGATAAAAATTTGGTGGAAAGTGAAAAAAGGTTGTACCTTTGCAATCCCGTTGAAAGAAGCGGGTTATTATTTTGAAGAAATGCTAATAAAGTTTTTAAAAAATAATTTAAAAAAAATACTCGAAAAGTTTTGTAAATTCTAAAAAGGTTGTATTTTTGCGCCGCTTTAGAAATAAGGCTTTAAGAAATAAGTTCATTGACACGATTAATTATATAATGTAGAACCTAAATTTATTTAGGTAAGACGCGAGAAAAGAATAACATAATTCAACAATCGCCAGCAAATTTTTTGAGAGGAAAAGACTAGCCATAATTATGATTAGTATTGTGAGCAATCACAATCAAAGATATTACTATGGAGAGTTTGATCCTGGCTCAGGATGAACGCTAGCGGGAGGCTTAATA
>CAZSKA010000016.1:0-14617 GCA_964607315.1 uncultured Saprospiraceae bacterium
ATTCTCTACCCTATTTATGGTGTTTTTTATTTTTAACATATATTTATTTTAACATTTATGTTTGGAAGCAAATAAAATGTAAATGGAAGGTTCTTTATGAAAAAGATAATTGGAATTAGCACCGAAAAAAAAATCATAATTTTGTAAGTTTTTCTTAATCCTTAGAATATTTTGTTCGAAAAGCAAGTGAATTTTGTCTTCCGAAATTTCAGAATAGGGTTTAATTAAATTTTTAGATGTGGTAATCATTCCTTTCCATTAGAGAACCATTTTAAGGAATTGACCTATTGCGCTAGCTACATGAAGGGCTTGTCCTGACAATCATCTTCTTATGTTAAAACAATATGACAAAGACAATGTGCATGTTTCGATCATCAATTATCTTTAAACATATTGTCAGGATGAACGAATAGTGAAACCCGGAATACAGCGCCCGAGCGCCCTCATAATACTAATCCTGCATTAGCAATCCAATATAGATATCTGTAATATTGTTTGTCCTACGAAACCCGTAAACTACCACTAGTATTACGTCTTAGCTGATTTTACCGCACATCTTGCCTTGCCCATAAACAAAAAAAGACCGTCTCTTTGCAGAGACAGTCTTTATATCATATGGCGTAATCGCCCGTTCCAATGTCTATTGTACTACTATCATCTTTTTCATTATCTGAACTTCATCAGTAACTACTTCATAATAGTATACTCCGCCTGTGGAAATGTCACTTCTATCCAATGAAATCACATTTTCACCTTTCGCAAATGTCATGTTTCTTGTCAGAACTAATTTTCCATTCACATCTCTTACATTCATCTTTCCTGTAATCGTTTTAGGCGATGTAAACGTAATCGATGTTCCTGACACCCATGGATTTGGCTCATTCTGATCTAAACTGTATGTATATTCTAACACCTCAACTTGATTATCCGTCTCATCCACTCTCGTAGATATTTCAATATTCATCAATTCAAGATCTTTCGTATACGCTTCCGCTCTTAGCACTTCATCATTGATAGAAATTGCTTCTGTCAATTTAACATCTTTCTTTGCTCTTACTAACAAGCTCATCACTGCTAAATTTTCTGAATTAACTATTGCCTCATCTTGTGCAATTATCAATCTCACTTCATTTCTATCCAACTTATAATTCGTGTCATCTAAATCAAATTGACCACTCGTCACTTCTAAGATTTCTAATGATGATCCATCGATAGATAAGCCTAATTGGATTGCTGCTAAGTCAACTCCCGTTTCCTTATACATATGTATCCACTCCGTTGCTCCTGCTTCAAGTTCCGTTGTATTCAGGATAAATTCCTGTGTCTCGTTACTTCTCGTATCAACATGCGCTTCAATCAATGAGTTTGGCGTTGCTGTATTGTTCACATCACCAACTTTGTATCCTCTAAAGTTTATAATCATGTTTTCTGCAAGATTATAGATTGGATACGTCTCTGGTATCGTATTAAACCAAGGTGCGGCTGGGTCTGTAAATTCGTGCGATGCATCAACGAATCTCCAACTTGTGTTACTAGGGAATTCATCGTAATATCCTAATAATAGTTTTCTGATTTGTATGATATCCGTACCATTTACTTTCTGTGAATTATCAACATCTGCTGCTAAGATTTTGAATGGAGAGTTTAATGGGCTTAGGCCCAAAATGTGTTTCTGTATCAAGATGATATCAGCTACTGTTATTCCATTCAAATGATCTAGATCTTTCAGTGGATTTACTACGTATGAGCCACCTGTTGGCATATCTATAAATCCGTACATCCCATCTTCTTCTGTTACGTCTTTTATGTCGCCTCCTTCAAGTTCTACCTCTCCAAGTGCTATCATTTCATCCGTCTCTGTTTTCAATTCTCCCGTTACATCTACCGTTAACGGTACGGCTGGACATAGTCCAAAGTTATCTTGCACTACAAAAGAAGTAATACATAAGTCTTGGTTTCCATCTACGTCCGTTACCCATAATTGGATGATATTATCTCCTATATCATCGCAGCTAAAGATTCTGATCGTATCAGTTACATCTTCGCTAAAGCTCAGTTGAACTGGAGCTCCACATGCATCTGATGAACCAGCATCAAATAATTCTGGATTAACCATCAATAATACAGTATCTGCTAATCCATCATCATCCAAGTCCATAAGTGCAAGATCTCCCGTTAGGTTATCTAGACATTTTGGTGATGGTAATCCAATGTTATTTAGGGTGAAGTTATATGAACATGTTGCATCATTGCCACAGCCATCTTCTACTAACCAAGATATAATGTGTGTACCTAAAGGATACGCATCACTTGCATCTGCTGTATTTCCTGTTACATCTATTGTTCCATCACTAAATAAATCTATTGCGTATGTATAGTCTATGAATTCATCAGCAGTACAATCATCTGTTGCGCTGTTAACTAGTTCGATAAATATTGGTCCGCAATCTGGGTCCAATGACTCTTCTACTCTATCTGTACAATCTCCTGTTATTACTGGAGCTATTGTATTTATTACCGTTATTACTTGTTCTCCTTCGAATGTCTCGAACGTTCCGTTGCCACTCTGACACCAATCAATTACAGTCCATGTTCTTGTCAATACAAAGCATGATAATGCGCCATCACTAGAATCAACTATATCATCTTGGTAATCAAAGCCCACCTGATCACATCCATCTTCTGTTATCACAGGGAAGTCAAAGCCTGCTGGTAAACTCAATGGATTTAATTCATCAAGATCACATAGATTGTTGAAGAATAGATCGCCAGGGAAATCTATATCTGCTAACGTAAATGGACTTGGATTCACAAATGTTATATTTTGCACATCCTGTACAGTTTGTCCAGCTGGATTACTTACAGTTAATATTCTTTGGGCACTTCCTATTCCACATGTATTAAAGTCACTGTTAACTATTTCCACTGAAACCAATTCCAGACAATTTCCTATGACTAATCCATCCGTTGCTGGTCCGCTAAATTCTACCAGCTCTGCTGTAAGATTAATCGGCTCTATGTCATCCACATCAAATTGTAACATTCCGAATTGTTCCGTGTCATCTTCATTGAATGGGAATTCACAGCTTAATGTGATATCTGGTAAGCCTTGGATAAGTGATGGTGGCACTTTGTCTTGTACTTCAGCCATGATCATACATAAATTTGTATTACCGGATTCGTCTGTTACTCTTAAGGCTACCATCTGTTCTGTGTCAACGTCGGCACAACAGAATGTCACATATTCTCCAAATACTGCATCTTCTGGATCACAAGTTGGATTCATTCTTCTTACTTCTATGGTAACATCTCCACATGCATCAAAACTTCCATCATCAAATGATGAGGCATTCACTACGGAGAATCCTTGATTTGTTAAGGTTACCGTTGTAAACTGCTCACATACTGCTATTGGTTGTTCTTGATCATTTACTGTAACATTGAACGTACAGAATGATTCGAAGCCATTTGTATCTGTTGCTCTATATGTCACACTTGAAGTACCAACAGCTAAGTTTGCTATTCCTCCATTTGCGTCTATGAAGCCACCTTCGTATTGTACCGTTACTTCATCAACATCTGAACATGCATCGACTACTGTCAATGTTGGCAATAATATCTCTGAAGCACATTCTATTCCTGAAGTAGTGAATGTAAGGTCACCTGGACATGTAAATTCTGGTCCTTGCGTATCGCTTATAGTAAATACTTGTACAAATGTTGCTGAAGTGTCGAATCCACATTCCCAGTGTAAAGCTTCCCATGTTCTTACTATACTTGTTGCATTTTGTGCAGTTTGTATAGTTTGATCAGTGAAAGAAACTACTAAGTTACATTCTAAGAATTGATTCTGATATAAATCTACACCGCCTAGTAATGGTCCGCCATATACAGTTGCATCAGGGTTTCCTTCTGCATTCATAGCGAAGGCTTCATTACATTCAAAATCGAACTCTGTAGTTGCAGGAGCTTGAACCTCGGAGATATCAAATTTTCTAATTGATAACGTTTGGATACAAACATCACTTTCATTACCAGCAGCATCAATTGCTATATATTCTCTTGTAATGATCTGTCTTAATTCAGGATCGTCACAATCAACATTTTGAGTAGTTTCATTTACTAATTGAATAGTTGCACCACTACAATTATCAACTGGAACAGGTTCAGGGAATACGATTAATTGTCCACAAGAAATCGTATCACTTACGCATTCGATTTGAGGTGGGAATTTATCTTCTATAGTTACTTCTGTCCAACAACAGTTTCCAGCGCAAAGCGGATTACAAACTTGAACTGTAAAAGTTTGTCCTATGTCTGCCCCACTAAATGCTTGAGGATCTACTGAATTACCATCAGCGTCTGTAGCAGTAATTTCATACACATGTTCAGGGAACAGATCGCCTTCTACAATCATTGCAGCAGTAATGTTCGCAGTACATGTTTCATCTAATGAAATATTCAAACTTCCTTGACAAAGAAGCCCTTCACACAATAACACCCATGCTTGATCATGATCATCTTCATCATCTATACCATCAGCTCCATGTCCAATACCATTTTCACCTAAAACATTGTCGTTATCAAAGTCATATAGCATATTACCGACATCATTCGTATTATCAGAATCATAATCACTATCATAGTCATTTGCACCTGCAGAATATATATTTCCAAATGTATCTACTGCAGCACTTATTTCTACCATATTAACTACTGTCATTGGAGTTGCTATTTCTAGAACTTCAAGATCAATAATTATTGTAGTATCTGTTCCTGGTAATAACTCACCAACTGTAAATAGTGCATTTGCTCCAGATAGTGTCCATCCTGTACTAGGAGCAGCCAAAGCTAATCCTGCAGGAATGTAATCTGTAACTTCTACATTTTGAGCAATCATATTACCCTGATTATATACAGTTACTTCAAATGGAATGACATCTCCAAAATCACTCGGAGTATCCATTACAGGATTAATTTTCTGTATTGCTAAATCCATAACAGGAGGTGCAGCAGGATCAGCATCATCTGAATCTTCGCCATTTGGCACACTACCTGCAGTAGAATTATCATCTGCTGTTCCAATAGTACCAGCTGCTTCACCATTGTCATCATCTGGAGTACTATCAATATCAAATGCTGAAACATCAACACCTAGTGTATCGATTACTATTCCTATCTCAGCAACATTAATCATATCTGCTGCAGTAACATTAGGTAGAACTTCAAGTTCTATCTGAATAATTACACATTCAGCTCTTTCAATTCTTTGATCAATAACAAAGCTCCACTTATTACCTTCTACTAAATTCCATCCGTCAGCTGCATTTGGTAATTTCAATAGTCCACTTGGAACATAATCAAATACAGTTACTTCGTCAACTGGAATATTTCCTTGGTTACAAACTTCAATATCGAACGTCACTAAGTCACCAGGTCTTACTGGGCTAGTTCCGTCAGCAATTGTTTTCGTAAGTGCTAAATCCAAGATTTGTGGTACAGCTGGATCTTCATCATCTTCATCAGTCTCAGCAACACCATCTCCTATTGCACCTGTACCATCTCCATCAATTGCATTGTCACTATCACCATAAACATCACCACCTGCATCATTCATAAAGATTGTATCTCCTTGTGAATCGATATCTAGATCCGTTGCTTCCATTCCAGTAGGGAAAAAGAATTCAGCAATTTCAGCAACGTTGATTAAGTTTTCACCATTTGCATTAGGCAAAACAGTAAGAACAATATTCAATGTTACACTTTCATCAAATCCTAGAGGACCAGCAATTGTATCTCTTGCATTTCCATCAGCATCCAATGTCCATCCATTCGTATCATTTGCACTGAATTCATAACCTGCAGGAATATAATCAATTACCTCAATGTCAACCATTGGAATTGTACCTTGATTTATCACTTCTATAGCAAAAGTTACATCATCACCAACTTGGATTGGAGTTGTAGGATCAACTAGCGTTTTGGCAAGAGCCATATCAACAAATCCTAGTAATACTGGATCATGATCATCTTCGTCTCCATTTTCATTATCAATTGTATTGTCTGTTCCACTCATTGAACCCGGGAAGTCAGGATTTCCTCCTTCATCGTTGTCTTCAATATCGTCTGGCGTACTATCAGAATCAAACACAATGTCTGGATTATCAGTACTATTATTCCCTAAAGTATCAGCGAATTCACTAATTTCAGAAACGTTTATGTACTCTTCAATTCCACCAGCAGCAGATTGGAACACCATAAATAATGGGATTTGAACAGATTCACCTGGGTCTAATTCATCCATTATTGTATATGTTGCCTGGCTTCCGCCAAAAGTCCATCCTGAGTTATCTCCTGCTACTCCTATTTCTGTTAAAGAACCAGGAATATACTCTGTTACTACAACATCAGTTACAGTCTGATTACCCTGATTAGTTACCTCAATAACGAATTCCATTTCATCACCAAATAAATAAATACTATCAGAGAATACAAGTTGCTTAGTCAATGCTAAATCGAATATAGGTAATAGTGCTGGATCCGAATCATCTTCATCAGAATCTGCATCTGTATCTCCAGGTGATCCGCCACCATTAATCCCATCACCATCTAAGCTATTATCACTATCCGTTCCTGGTTCTCCACCTGGATCGTTGTCAGGAATATTATCTGATTGTGAATCAATATCAAGAAGAGATATATCCATACCTTCTTCATTAAACATCTGACTCACTTCTGCTACATTTGTCCAAGCTGTTGGATCATCAGAAGGAATGATTTGTAATGGAATCAATGTAATTACTAATTCCACACTATCCCACTGAACCATAGGTCCTTCAATCACTTGTGTTGCATTAACTCCATCAAATGACCATCCATTTACATCACTTGCAACATCATACATATACCCAGCTGGGATGTAATCAGTTACCTCAACATTGTGAAGTGGTTCATTTCCTTGATTAAATACTTTCACTAAGAAATCAACAGGCTCTCCATATTGGAATGGTCCTTGACCATCGATTATTGTTTTCTGAATTGCAACATCAATAACTTGTATCAATGCAGGATCACTATCATCTTCATCTCCTGCAGCATTTCCATCACCTACAACACCACTTCCATCTCCATCAATTGCATTGTCACTATCTGTTCCTGGTGAACCACCGGCATCGTTACCGTTAGTTGCATCAGGATTACTATCTGCATCTGCAACAATATCAGGATTGTCTGTACTATTGTTTCCATCTGTATCTGCAAATTCACTGATTTCTGCTTGATTCTGGAATGCATCTCCAGCATTACTCATCATAATTGTAACTAAGTACGTAAGAGTAGCAGTTTCACCAGGTAGTATTACATCAGTAATTGTATTAGTTGCTGTCATTAAACCAGCATCAAATGTCCAACCAGCTGCATCATTATCAGTTACGTAGCCAAATCCATCAGGCATGAAATCTGTAATTTCAACATCTGTCACAGGCATATTACCTTGATTATATACAGTAATTGTAAACTCGATAGTATCGCCAAATGAATTACCAGTTGTCATAGTCGTCACTTTTGTCAAAGCAAGATCAAACACTTGAATAAATTCAGGGTCACTATCATCTTCATCCGTATCTGCATCTTCATCACCAGGCATTCCAGTTCCGTCTCCATCTACAACATCGTCACTATCAGTCTCTGGATTTCCACCCGCATCATTTCCATTAATATCATCAGCATCACTATCAATATCTTCTTCAGTAATATCCACACCATCAAGGTCTTCCATGCTTGTAATCTCAGCAACGTTAGTGTACTTATCAGCATCACCATCGTTATCTGCTTTTACAATAAGGTCAATCTCAATCGTTGTAGATTCACCAGCTAATAGAGAATCTGTTATTGTATGTGTTACATCTACTGGTCCTATTACTCCACCCATCCACGCATCTGCACTACTAGTTGAATAGTCAAATCCAGACGGGATATAATCTGTTACTAAAATATTATTCGCATCTACACTTCCTTGGTTGAAAACTGTGATTTGGTAAGTTACAGTATCTCCATATGCAAATGGTCCAACATCTGTTGTATTTTTCATCAAAGCAAGATCAACTATCTCAACAAGAGCAGGATCACTATCATCTTCGTCTGTTTCAGCTAATTCATCACCTGGCATTCCGGTTCCATCTCCATCTACCACATCGTCACTATCTGTATTTGGATTTCCACCAGGATCATTTCCTTCTATATCATCTGGTGTACTATCAACGTCTTCACCTGTAATATCCATTCCAGCTGTATCCTGAACCATTGTAATTTCACTCACATTTGTATAAGGATCCATTCCTCCAGATGTCATAGTTAATATCAAATAAATACTATCAATAGACATTTCATCAGCATTCAATGTATCTAATATTGTCAAAGAAGCAGTTTGGTCTCCAGGTCCATCTGTACCTGTCCAATCCATATTGATTCCACCATCAAATGTAAATCCTGTAGGAATATAATCACTTACAACAATATTCGTTGCTGGTATATTACCTTGATTTAAGGTAGTAATCGTGAATAGAAGTGTATCTCCATATTCGAAAGGACCTTCTGATACTAACGTTTTTGTTTGAGCTAAGTCTACTATGGCTATCAATTCAGGATCACTATCATCTTCATCTCCTTCAGCGTTCATATCACCTGGTGTACCAGTTCCGTCGCCATCAACTACATCATCACTATCAGTTGTAGCATTTCCACCTGCATCATTTCCATTAATATCATCGGCTTCACTATCAATATCATCTCCAGTAATATCATTACCTTCAGTATCTTCCATACTTGTGATCTCTGCTACATTCGTATATTTCCCTGCTCCTCCACCAGTATTTGGCTTAACAATAAGATCAATAAATAATGTAGTCGTCTCACCTGCAAGTAATATATCTGTAATTGTATGTGTTACATCTACTGGTCCTATTACACCTCCAGTCCACATATCAGCACTACTTGCTGCATAATCATAACCTGCTGGTATATAATCCGTAACTACAATATTAGTCGCATCAACATTTCCTTGGTTTGTAACTTCAATGAAGAATGTTACAGTATCTCCATAAGAGAATGGTCCTGTTTCCATCGTATTTTTCAATAATGCAAGATCAACAACCTCTACAATCGCAGGGTCACTATCATCTTCATCTGTTTCAGCAATGTCATCACCAGGTGTTCCTGTTCCATCTCCATCTACCACATCATCACTATCTGTATCTGGATTTCCACCAGGATCATTTCCTTCTATATCATCTGGAGTACTATCAACATCATCTCCAGTTATATCATTGCCTTCAACATCTTCAACCATAGTGATTTCACTCACATTTGTATAGTTGTCATCTCCTCCCGTTGTCATTGTTAATACCAAGTAAATACTATCAACAACTACATCATCAGCAAATAATGTTTCCATTATTGTTGTCGTTGCTGTTTGATCACCAGGACCATCAACTCCAGTCCAAGCTGTATTTAATGCTCCTACAAATTCAAACCCTGTAGGGATGTAATCGCTAACTAAAATATTTGTCGCAGGAACGTTTCCTTGATTAATCGTTGTGATTTCGAATAATAAAGTATCACCATATGCAAATGGTCCTTCTGTAACAAGTGTTTTTGTTTGAGCTAAATCAACTATAGCAATCATTTCAGGATCACTATCATCTTCATCACCATTAGCATCTGTATCTCCAGCATTACCTGAACCATCTCCATTAACTACATCATCACTATCTGTTTCAGGATTTCCACCTGCATCATTTCCATTAATATCATCGGCTTCACTATCAATATCATCTCCAGTAATATCATTACCTTCAGTATCTTCCATACTTGTGATCTCTGCTACATTCGTATATTTCCCTGCTCCTCCACCAGTATTTGGCTTAACAATAAGATCAATAAATAATGTAGTCGTCTCACCTGCAAGTAATATATCTGTAATTGTATGTGTTACATCTACTGGTCCTATTACACCTCCAGTCCACATATCAGCACTACTTGCTGCATAATCATAACCTGCTGGTATATAATCCGTAACTACAATATTAGTCGCATCAACATTTCCTTGGTTTGTAACTTCAATGAAGAATGTTACAGTATCTCCATAAGAGAATGGTCCTGTTTCCATCGTATTTTTCAATAATGCAAGATCAACAACTTGTACAAATGTTGGATCTGAATTATCTTCATCCGTTGTACCATCTTCATCACCTGGTGCTCCAGATCCATCTCCATTTATTGAATCATCTGAATCAGTTCCAGCTGAACCTCCTCCATTGTCTGTTGGATCATTATTTATATCACTATCAGCATCAGCATCAGAAACATCTACTCCTGTTGTATCAGACATCATGCTTACTTCACTCACATTTGTATAATTTTCATTACCTCCAGTTGTCATTTCCAATATTAAGAATATTGAAACATCTACAGACTCTCCAGGTAGAATTACATCCGTAATCGTATATTCAGCTCCTACTCCAGTTGGTAGCCATCCTGCAAATTCGCTGTCTTCAGATAAAGTAAATCCTGTAGGTATATAATCAGTAATTACCACATCTGTCAAAGGAACATTTCCTTGGTTATAAGTTGTGATTATGAATTCCAATTCATCTCCATAAGCAAATGGCTCCATACTAACTAACATTTTAGTCTGAGCAACATCAACTATTTCAATAAGCTCAGGATCTGCATCATCTTCATCCGTATCACCATTTGTATCGTCTGGATCTCCAGTTCCATTCCCACCTACTGAATCATCACTATCAGAAAGAGGTGATCCACCAGCATCATTTGTATTATCATCGTCCGGAGTACTATCAATATCATCTAATGGTGTAACACCATCTTCTTCAAATGCCATTGATATCTCCGCTTCATTTGTATAAGCACCTACTGGATCAGCTACACTCAACACTTCTAAGTCAATACTTAATTCAATTGTATCACCTGATTCAACAAGATTTGTTATTGTTGTAACTGCATTTGTTCCATCAAATGACCATATTGGATTATTAGTAGCTAAGTATCCAAATCCAGCTGGGATATAGTCTGTTACTTCGATATTTGATGAAGCTACATTTCCTTGATTTATAACATAGATATTGAATGTTACTACATCACCATAGCTAAATGGACCAACTTCATCAGTAGTTTTCAATAAAGCTAAATCTGCTATTTCTAAAATTGCAGGATCTGAATCATCTTCATCTGTCAAAGGATCCTCATCTAGTGGATCTCCAGAACCATCTCCATTAACTTCATCATCACTAAAAGTATCAGGATTTCCACCTGCATCATTTTCTGGATCGTCATCTGGAGTACTATCAGCATCTACAATTGTAGGGTCATCTATGCTACTATTTCCATTAGTATCTTCAAAAGATCCAATCTCAGAATAATTTGTATAAGCATTTGGATCTCCTGTAGAAGGTAAAACGGTAAGGAATAATGAAGTCATCACCATTTCTCCTGGTTGAATTACATCTGTTATTGTTGTATTTACAGTTAATCCTGTAGCATTTGTACCAACAAACATCCAATCTGGATTATCTGTTGCAACAAATTCAAGTCCCGTTGGTACATAATCATTTACAACAATATTTGTCACAGGTGCATTACCTTGATTAAATGTTGTGATTTTATATTCCACTAAATCTCCTATTCCATAGGGTCCTCCTACTATTTCTTTAGTCTGAGCAAGGTCAAAAATTTGAACAAAAGCTGGATCATTATCATCTTCATCTGTAAGTGGATCTTCATCTCCTGGATCTCCTGAACCATCTCCATTAATTACATTATCACTTCCTGTTCCTACAGCTCCCCCTGCATCATCAAGAGGATTGCCATCAGGCTCACTATCAACATCATCGTTTGTAATATTCACACCATTATCATCAAATACTGAGAAAATCTCAGCAATATTAGTATAATCAGCTGCAGATGTTCCGTTAGCTGTTACTATCATTTTAATAGGAACTACAATTGAATCAGCTGGAGCTAAAGTTTCGTTAATCATAAACATATGAGACGCTGAAACACCAGTCCATCCTGGATTCACAATAGGATCTGCGATAAATTCCAAACCAGCCGGAGCAAAATCTGTAATTGTAATATTCATTCCGGTTACTGTACCTTGATTGAATACTGTTATATCATAAGTAATAGTATCTCCATAAGCATAAGGTGCTTCTGGACTCGCAACAACTTTTGTCAAGGCAAAATCTACAATTTCTATTGCCGCAATATCCGCATCATCAGAATCTGTTGCTGCATCTTCATCACCAGGTGCACCAGTTCCATCTCCTTGAATTCCTGGGTCAAGTGGATCTGAAGTCATAGCATCTGAAGGGCTATCTAAACTACCACCTGCATCATTCGTAGGATCTGTGTCAAAAGGTCCATCATTATCTGCAGTTACTGGTGTTGATACTGGGCCAGAACCATCATCTGTTACGGTATTAGCTCCTGCTATTTCAGCTGTATTTATATATCCATTAGGGTCACCACCTGCGTTTTGTACGATTAAATCAATACTTACACATACTTGCTCAAGAAAGCCAATTTGACCAGGTATAGTATTCCCAGCAAAATCAGATGCATCTGTATCGTAAGTTGCTGTACCATCTCCATTATCAGTCCATTTAGAATCATTTGATGGATCAAATGTATATCCTGCAGGTATATAATCTACAATCTGAATATCATCAGAAGGAACATTTCCTTGATTCGTTACACAAATTTCAAAAGTTGCAACATCACCATATGAATAAGGTCCATTATCTGGATTCAAGATTTTACTTAAAGCTAAATCGAATATTTCAATGTTAGCAGGATCACTATCATCTTGACTTCCTGTTCCATCACCTGGAACACCATCTCCAGTGCTGGAAGTGTCATTATCTCCTCCTTGGTTTGGAGTAGTTTCTTGTTCTGCTATAGTGAAAGAACCAGGGTCAGAATCTATATCAACTGCTGGCATTCCCATTCCATCTAGAGCAGAATCAATATATCCGTAGTTAAGATATGAATCCATTCCTGGAGCACAAGCAGTGTGTCCAGCTCCACCTGTTGGCATGGCCAATGTCATTTTAATAGGAATTTGCATACTGGCTCCCGCAGCTAATGAAGCTACAGTAGTCTGTGTTTCAAAACCAGAACTTGAGTTAGCACTTGCTACATCTGCTCCCCATCCTGCAGCAACGTTGATTGGATCCATTTCATCGAAAAGTTCCATTCCGCATGGAATCAAATCAGTTACAACCACATTAGTAGCATCCACTGACCCCTGATTAAATACAGTAACAATAAATGTAATGTCATCCCCTACTGTAAACATTCCACTTGCTGGAACACTTGCAGGATCTACAGCTTTAGTTAAAGCTAAATCAAATATTGGTAATGTTGCAGGATCGTTATCATCTTCATCTGTAAGTGGATCTACATCGCCGTTAGCACCTCCACCATTTGTTCCATCTCCACCTATACTGTTGTCAGAAGGTGAATTTGGATTTCCTCCAGGGTCATTTGTTGGATCATTATCTGGTGTACTATCTATATCATCTCCGCTTACATCATTATTATCTGAATCTTGCATTCCTGATATCTCTGCAATATTTGTAGTATTTTCAAATGTCGCACCAGGATTTACAGTTAATACTATGGAAACTTCTACAAAGTCTCCAGAATCAAAACCTGGTGTTGGAACTGTTCTTGTAACTATACCATTAGACATTCCAATTGGTGACCAGTTAGGGTCATTATTAGTTAAACCTGCGGGCACAAAATCAGTTAATTCTATCTGATTCATAGAAACTCCCCCTTGGTTATGTACTGTTAATTTATATTCTACTGTCCCTCCTGAAGTTGGGTATGGCCCAGGCACAATTGCCTCAATTTCTTTTACTAGTGCAAGATCAACACAATGATCAAAGCTTATGTTTGCAGTTGCCACTGCAGGACATAAATCTGCAGCACTTGTTGCTCTAATAACATAATCACCTTCATCGGTACCATTATACATATTAGACGGACCAGATTGTCTAAGAACTTCTGTTCCGTTTGGCAACACAAAAAAGAATTGATAATTATCAAATCCTAAATCAGCTTCAATAGTACCACCAAATAAAGGATGATTACATACTTCTGAATCTGTTAGTCCTAAAACTCCAACAGGCAATACTTCAACTGTAAAGTCAAAAGTATACGTACATGAAGGGCTTGCCGTTATTGTTACTGTGTAAGTATCCATACCTCCAGCAACTATTCCACAAATTTCAGGATCAACCATATCTAAATCATCTCCTGCTGTAGCTGTACCTACATGTATAATTTCAATAGTTGAACCATCAGCTATATTATCAGGAATCATTAAATCTGGGTCAATACATTCTCCTTCACATACCTCGAAAGATAGATCGACTGGAGCATAATCTCCTGTACTTTTTAATTCTAAAGTTGCTTCAGATACACAATCTCCTATTGCTTCAGTTGCAGTTAACACCACAGGTGCATCAACCCCAAAGCCAGGATTAAGTGTTACTGAAAGTGTGCTTCCGTCAGAAACAATCACACCTCCTTC
>CAZSKA010000016.1:14717-20565 GCA_964607315.1 uncultured Saprospiraceae bacterium
CAGGATTAAGTGTTACTGAAAGTGTGCTTCCGTCAGAAACAATCACACCTCCTTCAGCTGGTTCCAATGAAAATTCATAATCACCACATATATCAGTCATAAATGGTTGCCCAACACAAAGAACTTGACACTCTATAGTATCTAAGAAAGCTGGTGGTATATTATCAAATGGTGTTGTAGCTTCATCACAAGCACATCCCGTTTCGAATGATTGTCTTAATATTATAGGGCAAGCTTGAGCTGCTGGAACATCAATGCACATTGACAATGTAATCATCGCTCCTGGATCGACTGAAACCGCTAAATGATCAAATCCTGCTAATTCAGCATCTACAATTGGATTAAATAAACCATCTGCTAATACATCATCATGAATACCAATACGTATATCTCCTGTGTAATTCATATCTCCAGGATTAACCATATCTACTTCATAACAGAATTGTTCTGGATCAGTACTTACGCTACAATTTCTATTTATTCTTATATCTACTGTTTCTAATGGTGGTCCCAAATCTACGACAATAGATGGATTAATACTATTTTGTATAAATACAGCACATGTGCCACTTGGTTCGCTTGCACAAATTACTTCTGGCGCAATTGATTTAACATCAACTCCCAAAAGAATAGGCCCGCATTCTGCACTCGCTGGTTGTTCAGCCATAAATTGCACGCTAAACTTTTGACCAGGATTCAATGGTGGAGAATCAAAACACACAACCATGTTTGGTCCTTCAACCGTCTCAGACACCATTACTGGAGTATAGGAAGGATTTGTGAAGGTAATTGAATTTGAAACATAAGAAAGTGAAGCCACTGGTATATTTATACAAGTTTCTACTTCATCAGATGTTGGATTAGATCCTATATTTAATGCCGTTATACCAAAAGTAGAAGGCCCATTAACACAATATGAATCTGTAGGATTTGCAGTTACTAAAATTTGAGCATTATCAGCTGGATCCGCACCTGTAATAATCATAGGTGGCGTCTCAACTAGACCAGATACTAATAAATTTGGACCACAAGGATCTGACGCTGTCGTTTCAGAGGACAATTTAGAACCTGATACAAAATCATCACAAATTGTTGTTGCAATAAATCTAAAAGAAACGTTGTTACTATCTGCTTGCGCAAATACTCCTTTAAGTCCTGAATTAGCTATTTCAGCATTATAGTCTTCATCTGAAAATGTATAACTCATTCCATCTACTGAAGGTTGGGGAGTTATATCAACCCAAGGTCCAAAATTTCCTACAAATTCAACTTCTCCTCCTGGATAAGCTGCTTGCCAACTGCCTGGTTGTATCATTAAGCCTTCAGGAATATTTACTACTGTTTCTAGATTTAATATAGTTAATTGTCTAGTGTTTTTCACTCTTATGTAAAACGTATCAGTCATGCATAAGTCTGTCATTGTAGGCGTATTAAACCATTCAGTCTGTAAATCTGCCTCTCCTGAAATGTATGCATAACAATCTTCACCCGATCCACAAATTCCATTTCCTGAAAGCGCTGCAGTAACCTCTGCATCTGCACAACCTGAAACTGCACTTACACATATTTGTGGTGGAGGTGCTGGTAATTCTGGGCAGAACAATAATGTTGTTCCAATATAAACGGTTTCACATTCACCTGCTGCTAACATTGTTGCATTAGTTTGTATTGAATACGTTTTAAATACTCCATCATCAGTAACCAAAGCTGTAGTCAATGGCATTGCCCCTGAATCATCACTAAATGCACCAACAAACATTATACTATTTGGCAATGTTACAGAACCCATTACACCCATTTGGTCCATAGTTCCTGCATTACATAATTCAAATTCTTGATATTCTACACTTGTCCCAGGAGCACCTGATGCGATTAAATCTGCACCTTCATTAGAAGAAGACATTCCAGCATCTGTCATTCTATTATCATTGACTATAAAATCTTGACTTATCTCATCTAATTTAAATTGAAGAGTATCTAAATTTAGTGCAGCATAATAATTACCAGCTACCCCAAGGGTCCCACAATAACTATGTATACCATTAGCTCCCGTTGCATTACATCTATATCCTTGGGGATCTCGTTTTGTATCACATATAAATGACCAATCATAAACTAATTCGTAATCAATCGTAAATGGAGCAGGACAAAGGGCACATAAATCATAACTCAAACAAAGACTATCATCATTCATCAATCCAACTCCTAAAGACCTAATTCCCTGTGAAGTCAAATCTATCACTACCTTTCCATCTCCTAAACTTGCATCCGCAGTAGCACAAACCTGATCTGCTATAGTTGAAACAGTTGCACAATTTGCATTAATTGTGCTATCTACTACCACAGTAGTCATACTACCATCATATTCGGTAACTACAGCATTACTACAATATGCAAATGGACCAAACATTGGAATATCTACATCATCGATATCTACCAAAGGTCTAAATTCACATTGATACCATCCAGTTGGTGGTGGATTCGCTATTGTAAAGGTGTGTTTTGCTGAACCTCCACAATTGTCTAAATCTAATTCTGTAAAGGCCGACACACCTCCAAAATCTGCAACATTAACTGTAGGGAATGAATTACAAGATGACGAATTTACAGTATAACAATAACTAGCATTTCCAAATTCATCGAAATTGTACATAGTTAATGTATTTCTTAATCGCATACTATTATTTATTGGAGGATTCTCCCCAGCTGCTATTGCTGCAGCACGATAGGGGTTGCGCTTCATTGGATATTCCATAAACATCTTTATGGTATCTCCAACTTGAAAATCAAATGCATCAAAAAAGTCTTGAAGACAATTTCCACCTGAGCTAGTTGTTACTGTTCCACATTCATTACTTTGCGTTGCATTTCTTATATACAAGCTTGAAGTAATTGTATTATCAAATCCATCGTTACTACTGTTTCCAGGAAAATTATTTGGAACATCAAAATCCGTAGTTAAATCCTGTAAACCATAATCTGCATAAGCTGGAAATCCTGATTGAATTTCATTCCCATTTCTTTCATCATTTGTTTGATGTATATTTCCTGTTCTACTATCACAAGAAGCAAAATCATTAAAAGAAAAATCAATTGGAGTTCCTCCTGATTTAACAACTTGCCATTTCACAATTCCTCCTGCTCTTCTATCTGGAGTTAGAGGTAGTTCTTCTGTATTATCTATGCCTGATGTACTTTCTATTCTTGCAGAGAATAACCACATATTCATATTTGCAACTGCATCTAAATCCTTAATATCATAAGAAACACAAACTGCCATTGTATCTCCAGGTCCAAAATTGGTAAGATCTGCAGGGCAATTATCCAATATTGTTTGTCTATCTACTTTTGTAGTCATACTATGATCCGTATAACCTAAATTTTTTCTTGTTACTTCTATTGTATGCCCAACTAAACATGGACAATCAAAGAACTGAGGATTTGATCTAAATTGAGTATTTTTACATGCCCTCACAATTTCACAATCATCACCAGGTGCGGTACAATCAGGGCAAATTTCTACAACTTGTTGCGAAACAGCAATGTATGTTCGTGGAGCACAATATGCTGTATCCAATTGCAATTCCATTTTATAACATACCATGTCATTTGCCGCTCCACCTTCTACATTTAACATCCTAGTACCAGGATCTAGCGGATCAGGTGTCATAAAAACTGCATTTGCATCTGGAATTGAGACATCTGCCCCTCCATCAGCACTATAACTTATACTACCAGGAACAACTTCATAATCTTGAACAATTCTTGACTCTCCTGAAAACGTTAATTTCAAACCATATGTTGGTCCAGAAGGACATGGAGATACATTTTCAGAATCAAACTCGTAACAAAATTCATATTGAATGGTCTTTGCTGGAAGAGGAGTTGCATTACCTGTTTGCGTACCATGTACTCCAAAATCATATCCTTGAATTGGGGCATTAGCACTTCCTATATTTACTTCATTCAAATTTTCAACCGCCGTTGGTCCATAATTAATATTAAATGGATCAACATCAGGAAATCTATTAAATGTGTTTCCACAATTGGATTTTGCCTCAACAAAGAAATTTGCAAAAGGACAATTTATACTTGGACATTCTAGTGATGTAGGATCTACTTCCCCAACACCACATATAACAATCATGTCTATTTCTAAATTAACCGTTGATCCTCCTTCTAAATCATCGAAATTCCCATCACCATCAGCATCAACAAGTCCAGAACCTGGTATCATGGGTAAACTATCAAAATTAATAGAAAGATCATCACCTATCCAAGTGTAATCACTTTCATCTAAAACTGTTCCAGCAATTCTTACTTCTCCTATTCCTAAATTTGTTCTTTCACAAGTTTCATATCCTACTGACATGTCAGTATATGTATTTTCAATTCCAGGATTTCCAGGATTTGTAACAGATAAAGTTATCGTACCTGCATCTCCACAAATTTCTACTGGACCACTAAATGAAGCTGTTGCAGTAGGATCTGAAGCACCTGCAGGTTCTACTATTACAGTAGATGTTCTACTTGTCATATTACAAATCTCACCTTCACAGCCGAAAAAAGCCGTAAAAACTGGATTAAAAATGGATTGCACAGGACACATATCAGCTTGATAACAAACCTCAAAAGTTATCAATTCAGATGTATTAAATCGATCATTTGTTGTAGATGGATCTGAAGTTTCATTTGATAAAAAATATGAGCCATCAACTATTGATGTTGTCAATGAGTCATTTTCAATAGTGAAAGGTAAATCAATACCATTTGCGGTGATTTTACTGATACCCACGTTTGGATCATTTGTAGGAAAATTACTAACATCAAAATTCATCTCGAAAAGTTCCGCTTGAAGTCCATCTTGTGAAACTTCCATAGTCTGACAAAACTCTGAGCCTAAACTTGTAAGTGTTCTTGTTAATGGAGTTACTGTATTCATATTTAATTCTGGACGCCTAAGAGCAGAATTAAATTCTTGACCTATTTCATATGTACCTTCACATTCTATAATATTACCTAATTCATCTTGGAAAGTAAATTCATATTCCAGTGTAATTGTATATAGATTTTCTAAGTCTAGCTCGCAATTTGGAACTAATCCAATATTTGCAACCATTACATCATCAGGATCTGTTACTCCCCCTAATGAAAATTCAGGACTTGTTGGTGATCCTCCAGCAAAAGCAATGGTGGTATTTCCTCCGTAATGGGTTTCTGCTATATTAGCATACTGCATTCCATCAACTAGATTTAATGTTAGGTCAAACCCTAATATTTCTCCAGGAGAATCTGTGAATATTAAAATAGATACTGTATCGGCCTCTCCACATTGACTCGTTAGGTCAAATTGCGGAAACCCAATATTATTTCTTAAGTCCTCAAATTGAATTACAGGACATTGTGCCTTTACTTGACTGAAAGACAATAATAAAATTACAATAGTACTTAAATTGATAGATAACGTACGTAATAGATTATTCTTAGAAACGAATAATAACTTTGTTACAAAACTTGTAAATAAACGGTGCATGAATGCCATTAGAAACTGTTTAAATGTGAACAGCTCTATTTATATTCTTCAGGCCAAAAAGTGCATATTTTACACTTAATGTTGGGTTCTCGACACAAACATATTAAATATTTATATAATATGTATAATTTTTATTTTAAAAATTTTATAAATGATAAATTTTTAACATATGAAAGTCAAATTTTTCACAATTCACCTTTAGAATATTTACAATATTGAGCATTCAGTTTAATCTGTCATTCCTTTTTGGGTTTAACCAAAAAAAAAATGAAAAATCTTCAGCTCTATTCGACTTCCTCTTGAGTATGTTGTCAA
>CAZSKA010000016.1:20665-30233 GCA_964607315.1 uncultured Saprospiraceae bacterium
CTTTTTGGGTTTAACCCAAAAAAAATGAAAAATCTTCAGCTCTATTCGACTTCCTTTTGAGTATGTTGTCAATGTATTATGTTTTCTAATTATCGTACTATATAATTCTAGATTGAAGCCATTTCTTATTCCAAGACATTTATTAACGAGATTTTAGTGATCATATTATTTAGATGCATTCAGCTTAATTCCTATTTCCTTTTTGGGTTTAACCCAAAAAAAATGAAAAATCTTCAGCTCTATTCGACTTCTCTCTTGAGTATGAGGTCAATGTATTATGTTTTCTAATTATTGTACTATATAATATTATGTATCTAGATTGAAGCCATTTCTTATTCCTTGATATCTAGATGATTCAACAAAAAAGCCACATGAATATTTCCATATGGCTTTGTTATGATATCTTCTTATCTATAGCTTGTTACCTACTCTATCACAATCATTCGTTTTATTTCTATTTGATTACCAAGTTCTAGCTTGTAATAATAGATTCCTGATCCCGATAGTATTTCAGTTTTTATCTCAATTTCATTTCTGCCCGCTTCAAATCGTTCTTCTGCTACAAAATAAATTCTTCCTGTCGCGTCATATATTGTCAATTTGGCTTGGTTCTCTTTTTCTAGTTCAAAACCTATTACAGTTCCTTGTCCAAATGGATTTGGCTCATTCTGTAATAAACTGAATTCAAAGGTCTCTTCTTCTTTAGAATTTTGAACATCCTTAAATCGTAAGTTCAAAGGATTCGTAATTAAGTTCTCACCGATATATATTTCCGATTCAAATCTTGTATCAGCTATAGAAATCACATCGCTTAATTTAGCTTGCGTTTCACTTGAAATTTCTAACATAAACAAGGTATCAGTATTGCTAACCGAATTCATTGTTGGAAGATCTATACTTATTTTCACACCTTCTTCTGATATAGAGTAATTCGATTCCGATACCTCAATTAAATCACTTGTTATATTCATTACTCCTTTAGCTCTGATTTCAACTTGCATTCCTTTCATTTCAACGAATTCATCTAGAACAATTGGTATTTGCAAACTTTCACCAATTTCTAGAACCTTATCATCAAGGATTATAAATCTATCATCATCCGTCCGAACCTCTACCTCATTCGTAAATTCTGTAACTGCTGTTTGATTCACATCCCCTATCTTCGTTCCTATGTAGTTTTGGATGCTATTTTCATCCAAGTCATAGTACTGCGAATTTTCAGGATAATCACATGGAACTATTCCTGGGAAGAAAACATATTCTTCTTCCACAAATCTCCACGAAGTATTCGATGGCAATTCATCACCTGCATACTTGCCTAGTAGTAGCTTCCTCAATTGAATCACATCCACTCCTGTAATTTTACAATCTCCATTCACATCGGCAGCTATCATCAAATATGGAGAAGTCAATGGCTCCAATCCTATTATATGCTTATTAATCAATATAATATCTGCTGTCGTGATTCCATTTAAGTGGTTGTCATCTTTGAACGGAGTAATTGTGTAATCTTCCGACTCCAATAAATCAAACGCATATCCTTCGTCTACCATTTCTATCATTGGGAATTCCGGAGCTGCTGACTCAACTGTGATCTCAACAGCTTTTATCAGCTCATTTTGTTCTGTTTTCAGTTCTCCAGATACTTCATAGAACACTGGTTCTGCTTCATCACATGCATCAAAATTATCATCAATTCGCAAGGAAGCCGTACAGAAATCATAGTTTCCATCAGCATCTGTTACATAGATTCTTACTTCTAGTTCTTCTGATAATCCATCTGGAATATAACTACAATCGAATGTCCACCCATAGTTTCCGTCTGATTGTTCTATTCCTTCATTGAACGAAGTTTCATAAGCATCTTGTGCTGATAAATCTTCTGCATCAATTTCTGGAAGCATACTAAATACTAATGTTCCATCGCAATTATCAAATGATCCAGCATCAAAATCTGTGGCCCATAAATCAACACTTCCTGTTGTTGGCATCACTGCTATTGACAATCCATCCAAGCAATATGGTGTTGGTGGTGTATCATTTGCTAGTATCTCAAATGGTATCTCACACGTAGATTCATTTCCACAACCATCAGCAACTAGTACGGATATAATGTGACTTCCTATTGGGAATTCACTTAGATTAAAATCTGCTGGATTGATGGATGAATTAAACATAAACGATCCATCTGCTGGCAGATCAAAAATATTATCTCCATCTACATCTATTCTATATCCAAAGGATAAATAAGCCTCTTCTGTACAATTATCTGATGCTGACAAGTCATAATTTCCTTCCCACCCTGTGCATGTTTGAGATACAACTTCTATTGGTGAACATGCAATTTCTGGAGCTTCGTCATCAAAGGCATCGATTTCTATATAGAATTCAAAATAGCCATTTTCTGAATTAAACGGATCAAGCTCACCTGTAACAGGATCCACATAATTTTCTTCAAACACACATTGATCGATTACTTCATAATGAATGATGTATTTCTTACATGCTCCACCTGCAAAATCGAATGTATCTAGTTCAATATTCAAGCCTACTTCTGTGCATAATCCATCAATATTGATATCCAATTCAGGAACCATGAAATTCTCCGTACAATCAATATTTATGGCAGGTAAGTCATCACCTGTATTATTGTTAGTATCGTTCACTTCACACCAATCATATACCGAATTATTAAGTTCTGCAAATTCTATACGGTCACAGCTAAGTGTATTCATTGGCTCTGCTGTTACGGTAATAAACTGCGTACACGACGAAGTAAATCCACTCGCATTCGTCGCTGTAAAGTTTCGTATCACTGTTCCTGCTCCGCATGCACTTGTGCCCACAATCGATTGTGAAATCTCAACATTGCATGTTCCCACTCCCGTTGCTTCTCCAAATTGTGCATTCAAAAATTCCTCACTCAAACTCTGTAAATCGCCAAGTCCTGCAAGATCAACACATGTAATGGTCACATCTGATGGACATGTAATCGATGGTGCTAATTTGTCTTGCACCTCTACTTCCAACATAGATAGATTACAATTATCTCCTTCATTACCTACCACTCCATCCATATTCGCATCGTCACATACTTTGAATTGTACCAGAACTATATTTCCTGCATCAGCACAACAGAAGTGAACAACATCATTGAATTCTATATTATCATCAATCGTGTTTGCTCCTATTTCATGGCCATTTTCAGAACCTTCATATAGACCATAATTGTCCAAAGACGCACATGCGCCACCTTCGTCCATTCTTCTTACAAAGAATTCTATAGGACCACAGCCATCAAAAGATCCATCATCGAAATCTTCAGCGAAAACTTTTGCCGTGCCGTCTGTAGTTAAAGAAACAGTAGTCGATGTTTCCGCTACAATCACTGGTGGAACTAAATCAACAACCGTCACATTGAACGAATCAACACCCACATTTCCACAACAATCAGTTGCTGAAACAAAAACTACAATTGATGATCCTGCCATCGTCTTGGCTGGATCTTCTATCACAAGTGTATTCCCTTCAATTGTTCCTTGACTTGAGTTAAACTCAAAAGTTATCGCTTCTGCTGTTGCGCAATTATCACTAGCCGTAGGCATCGGAAGGTCTATTGTTGCTCCACATCCCCATAAATCTGTCGAAACAGTCATATCCGATATCTCGTTGAGTATTGGAGCTTCTTCGTCAATTATCTTGATGATTTGGACATGCTCGATTACTGTAGAAGAACAATGTTCTACGATTGTCCAAGTACGTAATATTTTAACCGATGCATTCGTCGATGCACAGTCTTCACACAATGGTAAAACATCATCAGTATATACGTATGATATTTGGGCACACCCTCCTGTTAATCCGCCTGGTTCTCCTGTTACTGCTGTTGATGGATGTCCATTCGAGTCAAGCTCAAAAGTTGCATCACAACTGAAAGAAGCCTCATTACCTGGTAAGCCATCATAGTCTGAAGGTAGAGTCAGATCATTCAAATCTTCTTTTTCCACGAGTACATTAAATGTACATGGTTCAGATTCATTTCCACTTCCATCTGTTGCTATTACTGTATATGCTCTATAAAGAGCAAATGTACTGTCACATGTTCCTTCTGTTTCTTCTACTGTAAACTCAAAGGTCTCATCACCACAACTTCCTCCCAGTAATTCAATTTCTGGTAATGTGAAGTCCACTAATGCTGCACATGTTATGATGGAATCAGCTGGGCAGGCAATTTTTGGTGCTAACTTATCTTGTATCGTTATGTATCCCCAACATGTATTGCCACTGCAATCATGGATGATCTGATATTCGATCGTTTCATCTAAGAAACTGATGTCTAGCGTATTCTCATCATACTCTTCTCCATTGATTAAAATGGTATAACTGTCGTCTGGATAAGGTGAGTATTCCAATAACATATCTGCACTTAATTCAAGTTCACAATCTGCATTTAAGCTCACATTAATGTGTCCATTACATGTCATCGATTGCGTCTCTTCTATTTCTCCCAGTAAATATGCGGTCGAAGCACATCCTTCAAACCCTGTAAGTTGAGTGACTGATATTAAAATAGAAGTGCCTCCTGGCTCATTAAATACAACCGTTATCGAATCACCGCCTTCTGAAGTTTCTAGTATTTCTCCGCCTTCGACCATCCATATATATTGGTAAATTGTATCGAATGGTGTAACAACATATATCTGTGTATCTCCTTGACATACATATGCATCTCCTAATATGAATGGATTTGGTGCAATACAAACTGCTGCTGGATCGTGATCATCTTCATCGGTAATTGGGAAATCATCACCAGGTACTCCCGTTCCATCTCCATCTACATAATCGTCATTTCCTGATCCTGGATTCCCTCCCCCATCATTCGTATCATCAGTATCAGGCGTACTATCGATATCTACTTCATTCAAGTCTTCTCCATTAGGGCCTACTACATCTGTTATTTCTGCAAAGTTTACTAAGATGCCTGGTTCTACGTCCTCATCTACTAGTAAGGTTATATTGACAGACACTGACTGCCCTGGTATCAATCCAAATGGCTGAAGTCCATCTCCTGAACTCAATACTATTGATGCACTCATCCCTGTCACTCCTTCGGTTCCTGCTGTCCAAGCCATATCTGCCAAACTCATGCCGACTGGAATATAATCCGTAATCGTAATTTCTCCTACAGTTACTGTTCCCTGATTGATTACTGTTATTTGGAAAATCGCTAATTCGCCTGGCATAACATTTGTCGAAAGTGGTACTTTCGTTAAGGCTAGATCTAGATAATTCACGAGTGCTGGATCGTGATCATCTTCGTCTCCATTCTCATTTTCTATTGTATTATCTGTTCCACTTGGATTAAATGGTTCATCTGGAACTCCTCCTTCATCGTCATTTGGATTGTTATTCGGTGTACTATCTGCATCAATTAATATTGTTGGATCGCTTGAGCTATTTCCATTTGTATCTTCGAATTCACTTATTTCTGCAATATTCACATAATCATCTGGTGTATCTCCAAATTGGAATATCAAGTTGATAAATATTTGTATACTTTGATTTGCTTCTAATGTATCCGTTATCAAATATGTAGCTAAATTTCCGTTGAACATCCATAGAGGATTATTCGTAGCTCCTACTTCTGTGAAGGCATCTGATATATAATCGGTTACTTCTATATTCGTTGTTGGCTGATTTCCTTGATTTGTTACTTCAATTACAAATTCTATTTCATCGCCAAATACATAGAAACTATCGGGATGTACTAATTGCTTAGTCAACGCTAGATCATATATTGGTAAGAATGCTGGATCGTGATCATCTTCATCTTGACCTACATTCCCATCTCCTGATATCTCATCATCATCTGGAGTATTTGGCTCTCCTCCTGTATCATTGTCTGGGTCGTTATCCTGATTACTATCTATATCCATCAATTGGTTACCCATATCATCCGTCATAGAGGATACTTCTGCCACATTTACATACGTATCTGGAGCACTTGGATTAACCTGGATTGGTATTAAGTTTATTGTTAGCAATTCCGATTGGCCTGTTGTAATTGGACCTGGAATCGTTGTAACTGCAACTACTCCATCATAACTCCATCCATTTGCATTATTGACTGGATCATACATCAAGCCCGCAGGAAGATAGTCGGTAACTTCCACATTATATAAAGGAGTATTTCCTTGATTTATCACTTCTATATTGAACACAACTGATTCTCCATATGCAAATGGTGATTGGCCGGAGGCAATCGTTTTAACCAATGCTACATCTACAAACATTATCGATGCTGGGTCACTGTTATCTTCATCTGTAGATGGGTCTTCATCTCCTGGAGCTCCTGTCCCATCTCCATTTATGACATCATCACTTCCTGTTCCTACTGCACCTCCTCCATTATCTGTTGGATCATCGTTTAAGTTACTATCTATATCATCATTACTTACATCATTCCCTTCTGTATCTTCGGCATACGTTATTTCTGCAACATTTGTATACGTATCATCATCTATTGGCATTTCCATCATGATCATATTATATATACAGATCGTGTCTCTTTCCCCAGAAGCTAAGGTATCTCCTCCCCATAAAAATACTGGGTTCATTGGGTCCGTGCCATCCCAACCTGCATTCAGTATAGGATCATTTATAAAACCAAGACCAACTGGAATATAATCTATGATGTTCATGGAATCAATCGCTACGGTACCTTGATTGTGTAGAACGATTTCATATTTTATCGTATCTCCAAAAGTTAATGGTTCTACTATTATCTGAGCAATCGTTTTCGTCAAGGCTAAATCTACAAATTGTATCCATGCAGGATCACTGTTATCATCATCTGTAAGCGGGTTATCGTCACCAAATCCTCCTGTTCCATCTCCATCTATTACATCGTCACTTGGCGAATCTACTTGTCCTCCACTATTATTATTTGGATTGTCATCCAAAGGATTATCTATGTCATCACCACTGATGTCATTTCCTTCCATATCCTCTGCATAACTTATTTCCGCAACATTCAAATATGAATTTTGATTCGGATTCATTAAGGGTCCAAATGTGGTATACAAACAAATTGTTGTATCTGCTCCAGATTCGAAGATTGACCCTCCATACATATATACAGGATTCAATGGATCACTCCCATCCCATCCCACATTCAATGATGGATCTTCTATAAATCGAAGTCCTGCTGGCAAATAGTCTGTCACCTCAAACGTATCAATGTCCAATGAACCTTGATTGTAGATCGTGATGTCAAACTTAATCGTATCTCCATAAGTTAATGGAGCTGTTATTGTATCCCCTATTATTTTTGTTAGGGCTAAGTCGAAAACAGGAATCAATGCAATATCATAATCATCTTGATCATTTGGATTGTCAAAATCGCCTGGAAAATTTGGATTATCGTCATCTATATCATTATCTGAACCAATTTCTGTATCATCGTCAACCATTCCAATTATATCTTCTAATAAGTCATCTTCATCAAAAGGAGGATCATTGTTAGGATCGTTATCATCATCAGCAGAAATAATTTCGGCATTATTATAAATTGGATTAGCATCATAGGATGACAATTCAAGTATAATAGATAGTTGAATTGAATCTTCTGTAGGGATAAGAGGTATATCTGCTGTTACTAATCCCATATTGTCTACAAAATTCGGACTAGAAATGAATGTCATATTACTTGGAATATAATCTTCCACAACAACATCAATAGCATCAGTTAAACCTTGGTTATAAACAGTTACTAAAAATTGAATTTGATCACCTAAACCAAAAGGTCCTTGAGGTCCTGCAGGGTCTATTATTTTACTAAGAGCTAAATCAAAACAGTTTATTACTTCTAAAACTATAGTTGTAGAATTTGAACAATTGTTATTATCGGTAAAATCGTAAGTTATAATTGAATTTCCAACTCCTAAAACTTTAGGGTCAAAAGTTCCTAAGTCACCATCCACAATACCAACTCCACTAAAGACTCCGCCAGATGGCTGTCCAACTAAAGTTATGATTCCATTTCCAATACAAATAGAATCAACTGGTAGAATTTCTACCACTGGTAAATCATTCACAATGATTGAAATAGTATCAAAATTAATACAAGAATTGATATCTGTAAATGAATAAATTATTTCATGTATTCCTACACCTGCAGTCATAGGATCAAAGGTGCCAGAAACCATATCAATTATTCCATCTCCTGAAAATGTCCCTCCTAATGGAAGTCCATTTAAATCTTCAGAAGGAGAATCAATACAAAATGGCCCTACTTGCTCAAGTGTCACAATTGGTAATGGATTAACAATAATATCAATTACATCTAAATTCACACATCCATCCAAGTCAGTGACGGTATAAGTAATTGTATGAACACCTACTCCTGCAACTGAAGGATCAAATATCCCTAATGCTGAATCCGTAATTCCATTTCCAGTAAAAATTCCTCCAAGAGGTGAACCCGCTAAAACGACTGATTCATTATCTACACAATATGGACCTACTTGTTCAAGAATTACATTCGTTTCTACAATTGTTACAACTTGAGTATGTGAAGTTGTATTTCCTGCGCAATCTGCAACTGTCCATGTATTAGAAATTGTTTCAGAGATAATTTGATTAAAATTAACTATCAAAATTTCCCCACAATTATCTATTGATGTCACACCAGGATCACCTGGAACATTCTCTATACATCCAACTGTTACATCAACTGGAAGCTCACTTAAAACAGGAGCCATCGTGTCTTCTATCGTGATAGTTTGGACGTGGATTGTAGTATTACCTGCACAATCTGTAACTGTCCATGTATTCGTTACTTCATCATCACCCACACACATGCCTAAGGCACTTTGAGAATACATTACAGTTAATGTCTCTCCACAATTATCCATTGCTGTAACTCCGGGATCACCAGGTACATCTGATGCACATTCTACTGTTATATCCATTGGCATTTCACTTAAGACAGGTGCCATTGTATCTTCTATTGTTATAGTTTGGATGTGGGTTGTTGTATTTCCTGCACAATCTGTAACTGTCCATGTATTCGTTACTTCATCATCACCAGGACACATGCCTAAGGCACTTTGGGAATAGATCACCGTTAATGCTTCTCCACAATTATCCATCGCTGTAACTCCTGGATCGCCGGGTACATCTGAGGCACATTCTACTGTTATATCCATTGGCATTTCACTTAAAACTGGTGCCATCGTATCTTCAATTGTGATTGTTTGAATGTGACTTGTCGTATTACCTGCGCAATCTGTTACTGTCCAGGTGTTTGTTACTTCATCATCGCCTGGGCACATGCCTAAGGCACTTTGAGAATACATTACTGTTAATGCCTCGCCACAATTATCCATCGCTGTAACTCCTGGATCTCCTGGTACATCTGACGCACATTCAACTGTGATATCCATTGGCATCTCACTCAAAACAGGCGCCATTGTATCTTCTATCGTGATAGTTTGGATATGGGTAGTTGTATTACCTGCGCAATCTGTTACTGTCCATGTATTTGTTACTTCATCATCACCAGGGC